>CAYLKT010000095.1:0-4693 GCA_964384305.1 uncultured Thermoplasmatales archaeon
CACTGACAAAATCTCTGACAAGATTTTTGTTATGAATCTCTAGCTTACCTGTTATAACGCCTTCATCTGATATAAGATTATTGGCAAAAGCATAATCAAGACCAAGCCGCTTCTTTAAATCCTCTGCAAGAATCTGATAGCTATCTGTGGCAATTGCACAAATTATATTTTTCTCTTTTAAAGAGTCAATAACCTTTCGGATATTTGGTTGGAGCTTAACACTTCGAAAAATATTCAGATACTCATCAACTTTGTAACCCTTTGAGAGTTTTGCAATTTCAATGCTACGCTCATAAAACTGAATTGACTCATCTTTTATAAGGCGCCGGAGACCGTCTACGAAACCATATTTTTCTGCTATTACAAAAATACTTCGTCCGTTGAGTAAAGTACCGTCCATATCAAACATTACAAGTTTATACTTGCTCATTGTGCTTCTTGCTCCATTTAACCCTATATGTGATATTTCTAATAAATTTTTTTAATGGTGCAAAAATCCACCAAAATCAAATATACCAAAAACATATTTCACTACGTGTATGCCAGTTGTAACATTTGATTATAATGACTTTATAGCTCTTCTTGGTTATAAAATTCCAAAAGATGAACTTGTTGAAAGACTTCCCATGATAGGTGCAGATCTTGATATGGTTGAAGGAGATGAAATTAGTATAGAATTCTTTCCAAATAGGCCTGACCTTGCATCTGTAGAAGGTATTGCTCGTGCATCTCGTGCTTTTTTTGATTTTGAAGTAGGGCTTAAGAAATATAATGTTCAGAAATCAGATGTTGTCCTAAATGTTGAAAAATCTGTTAAGGATGTTAGGCCTTATGTTGTAACTGCTCTTGTTAGAAATGTTACAATGACCGATGAACTCATTACTTCTCTTATGGATTTACAGGAAAAATTGCATTTTGGAATCGGCAGAAATAGAAAAAGAGTTGCAATTGGAGTCCACAACTTCGAGCCGGTTGTACCTCCTTTTACATATAAGGCAGTGGATCCAGATTCAGTTCAATTTGTTCCACTTGCTAAAGTTGAGTCAATGACTATGAGTAAAATATTAAAACGGCACGAAAAAGGTGTTGATTATGCTCATCTTTTGGAGGGATTTGGCAAACATCCTATAATTGTTGACAAAAACAACAACGTCCTTTCTTATCCTCCAATAATAAATGGCAACCTTACAGAAGTTACTCCATTTACTACAGACATTTTTATCGACGTTACAGGAACGGATCGAAAGGCTGTAAATAATGCATTAAACATAGTTGCAACAGCACTTGCAGAGAGGGGCGGACAGATTCATACAACAGTTGTAAATGACAAAGGAAAAGAATATGTAACGCCAGATTTGAACCCATCAAAAAGGAAACTTTCAGTAGACTATGTAAACAAAATCCTTGGTACAAAAATGAATGCCAACGATGTTGTGAAATACCTTGAAAAAATGGGATATAATGCATCAGAGACAGATGGAGAAATAGACGTTGAGATTCCAGCATGGCGGGCAGATATTTTACACGACATAGACCTTGTTGAGGATGTTGCAGTTGGACATGGATTTGATAAATTTGAAACAGACTTTCCAAAAGCCCTTACGTTTGGGAGGGATATTCCGCAAAGAATGCTTTATGATGGGCTCAGAAGCATCATGACGGGTATCGGGTTTAATGAAGTAACAACGTTTACAATTTCAAATGAAAATGATGAGTTTTTAAAAATGGGTTTTGAAGAAAAAGAACGAGTAGAAATTCAAAACCCAATTGGAGAAGAATATTCATGTCTTAGGGTAAGTTTGATTCCTTCTCTTTTAAAAACTCTAAACGAAAATAGGCACTACCCACTTCCGCAACAACTATTCGAATTGGGAATTGTTGTGAACAAAAACAAGAACCAGAGATACCTTTCGGCAGTAAAGATCGATGCGAAGGCAAACTTTACAGAATGCAAATCAATTGTTGAGGTAGTTTTAAGGGATGCGGCTACAAAATACGAAATCAAGCGGTGTACCAATCCTGCATTTATTTCTGGCAGATGTGCATCGGTAGTTTCGAATGGAAAAGAAATTGGATTTTTTGGTGAACTTCATCCAAAAACAATTACAAATTTTGAACTGGAGCATCCAATCATTGCATTTGAAATTAAAGCAGATTTACTTCATCAATAACTATTTTTAATAGAATATATTCCCAGTTTTGATGAAGATCTGCAGTAAATGCAAAAAACCGGCGGTAACTTACATTCGTTATAACGGCACACATCTTTGCAAGGATCACTTTATCCATTATTTTGAAAAAAGAGTAAAAAAAGATATAAGAAAGCAGGTAAAGATGGAAAGTGGGACTAAAATTGGTGTCGCTGTTTCTGGTGGAAAAGACAGTATAGTTGCATTACACATGATAAACGATATTTTTTCAAAAAGAGATGGCATTGAAATCTATTCAATAACTGTTGATGAAGGAATTAAAGGTTACAGGGATGAAAGTATAGACTTTGTAAAAAAGAACTGCAGAGCTTTAGGAATAGAATCCCATATCATATCTTTTAAGGACATTGTTGGAACTACAATGGATGAAATCGCAAAAAAACACGACGAGATTGGGGAATGTAGCTATTGCGGTGTTTTTAGAAGGTTGTGTCTCAATGTAAAATCAAACGAACTTGGAATTACGAAACTTATAACGGGTCATAATCTTGATGATATGGCCCAGTCAATTCTCATGAACTTCGTAAATGGTGATATGAAAAAACTTGCAAGACTTGCTCCTCATAAAAGAGTTCAGCCTGGGCTTATTCCAAGGATATTGCCTTTAAGAACAATTCCTGAAAAAGAAAATGCGCTTTATGCAATACTAAAGAATATCGAGTTTCACGATGCAGAATGTCCATATGCGGTTAGGGCTCACCGTGGACTTTTTAGAGATATGGTTGATGAACTTGAGTACAATACCCCTGGTACAAGACACAGCATTTTGAGTAGTTACAATTCAATAAGAGACCTTCTTTTGGAACAATATCCCCCTGCAAAACTTGCCAAATGTCCAAACTGCGGGGAGCCAACATCCCAAAAACTTTGTAAGGCATGTATTCTAAAAGAACGGATTTTGTAAACCTTGAAAAGATTTTTATTTAGTAGTGTACTGACTGGTCTGATAATGAATCGCTTAAAAATCAAATGCAAACCTCTTGATGATCTTTTGGGTGGAGGAATTGAGTGCAACGCCATCACTGAGATATACGGTGAAGCAGGAACTGGTAAAACAAATCTTTGTCTGCAAGTAGCAAGAGAATATGCTATGCATGAAAAGAAAGTTGCATTTATTGACAGTGAAGGTGTATCGTCAGAACGACTTGAACAAATATGCACAGGGCGCAATCAAAATAAGATATTGCCAAATATCTTATTTTTTACTCCTTACTCCTTCGAGGAACAGGAGCGAATGATAAATAGTGCTCTCAAGATGGAGGAGGTTGGGCTTGTTATAGTTGATACAATAAACTTGTTCTATCGCTTTAGTTTGGAAGAAGATAAAGAACGTGTAATGCGATGTTTTACACGGCAGGTAATGAATCTGCAGATAGCGGCAAGAGAAAAAAATCTTTATGTAATTGTTGCTGAGCAGGTATACACTGACAAGAATGGAGAAATAAAACCATTTACAAATAGAGATACTGAACACATGATAAAGGCAATAATAAAACTTGAAAAGATCGGGATTGGAAAGCGACAGGCAACAATTATGAAGCATAGGTCTCAGCCAGAAGGGAAAAAAACTTCTTTTGTCATAACTGCTAAAGGCTTGGAATAAAAATGGAGAAAATTGTTCCTTGGCTTAATGATAGCTTGTATACTGTCCCTTTACCACCTGCATGTAAGATGTGTGCTGACGGTTCAAAGATGGTAATTTTAATCACTGGTCTTTGTCCAGCAAACTGTTTTTACTGCCCCCTGAGTTCTAAGAAATCTGGAAAGGATAGAATATTTGCTGATGAGTGGGAACTTGATGATGAAAAAGATACTGAAAAATTAATTCTTGAAGCCGAGTATATTAAAGCGACCGGTGCAGGAATTACTGGTGGGGACCCTCTTGTTGTATGGAAGCGGGCAAAAAATTATATTTCTCTTTTGAAGGAAAAATTTGGAGAGAATTTCGACATTCATCTTTATACCTCTGGCTTAAAAAACGGGACACACGTAAAAGATTTGGTTGATGCAGGACTTGATGAAATAAGATTTCATCCAATGCCAAAATATTGGGGGAACATGCAAAAAAGCCCAATATCCAAGGTTATAAAAAATGCATTGAATACAGGTTGCAAAGTAGCAATTGAGATTCCAATAATTCCTAATATGGGTGATGAAATTTTTTCCCTTGTGAAATGGGCAAATGGTATGGGAATCAACTGGATAAATCTAAATGAACTTGAATACTCAGAAACAAATGCCGAATACCTAAATGCTAAAGGATATACTGTAAAAGATGATGTTTCATCTGCCGTTTTGGGTAGTCAGGAAACAGCGTATGATGTAATAAAAAAATCATCTGAAGAAAATTTGAAAATAGGAGTTCATTATTGTTCGTCTTCTTTCAAAGATGGGATTCAGCTTAGAAACAGAATTAAGAGAAGAGCAGAAAGCATTGTAAAAGATCATGAAATAATTAGCGATGATGGAACGTTGATTAAAGG
>CAYLKT010000096.1:0-4613 GCA_964384305.1 uncultured Thermoplasmatales archaeon
CGCAAGACCATTTCATCCCATGAATCATTTCTTTTGATAGCAGAGATAACATCCTCTATAGAAGTAAGTTGCAAAAGAACAATTGAATCAAAGATATTCTTATAATCTGCAGGAATGCCAAGTTTGACCGCAGTAAGATCTGCAACTGGAGGCACATGAATAAAAAGAGCTCTATCAAGACTATGAAAACATATCTTTTTCCTATCGTAATCAGTAAGACTAAACTCAAAATAATGATCGGTTTGAAGTTCTGTAATTCGTGGTCCTGATATCTCCACTCTTAATTCAGGAAGAACCAGTTCTCTCTCCTGTTTACTTAAAGGAAAAGAGGGTTTGTAGGGTGTATAGAGCTGGAAACCCCAGTCTGTACTCCGGCATGAAAGACCTTCTGAGGAAAGGATGTTTTTTGTCGTTTGTACTCCTTTTTCATCTGCTACCGCATCAATATCAAGGGTGTATCGTCCATGCTTTTTTTGAGCATGTGCGCAAACCCCCCAGCCACCGATGACCACAAGTGAGTCTTTTATGAGGGAAAGAAGTTGAAGAGATTGATCCTCAATATCATTTTTAATACGGGTTGGATACTCTTGCAGATTCATAACGCTCGTACTCCATGTCTAATGGCGCCAAGATCCAGATATAAATTAACATTCCACTGTTTTTCATAAGGCTGTTCCCATCCTTGTTTTCCATATTTTTTAAGTTGTTTAAGAAAAATCGCTGTTTTTCCAGTAACATGTTGGGAAAACATTTCAATGGTTTTTTTATCAACAAGACCCTGGGAAAGATCATGAATGATATGTAAATAGC
This sequence comes from uncultured Thermoplasmatales archaeon, assembly GCA_964384305.1. Taxonomy (GTDB): domain Archaea; phylum Thermoplasmatota; class E2; order DHVEG-1; family DHVEG-1; genus JAYEJG01. The sequence continues at coordinate 811 of CAYLKT010000096.1, forward strand.
AACCAACGATGTTGACTGCATTTTGCTTCTGTGCATATGCAAAAAGTTGGTTCATATTCATTTTTTTGGAACCAAGAATGAAAAGACATCTATCTTCAACACCATCAATAGTTACCAAAGAGGAAAGAAAGATTTGTTCCAGGTCAACATCATCAGGGGTGCTTTCATAGATAACATGTCGACCTTTTCCTTTCAGCTGAAAGCCTGTATCTGTAATGCTCATACTTTGATGGGGTTTATCATACAGTTTTCGCTGCAAGTCTTTTGGTGAAAGGAACTCTTCATCAAATGGTCGGGATCCAGCAACATGAATGGTGTTTTTTTTTGTTTTTTCATCAGTGATAATCTCATCAAGAAGACATGCAAGTTCAGAGGATTCTTTTTTTCGTACGGATAATGGTTTTTTGCTGATGATGGTAACTGCGTTTGCATTTGAAAGCAGATGAAGATACTTGTGTACTGTAATGGTGGTAAACCCTGTTTTTTCAGTGGTGTGTTCAGCAGTTATTTTTTGCGATGCAATATGTTTCCAAATCTGTTGACAGGTTTTTGATAACAATGGCGTTGGATCGATACCTTGAGTTACAAGAAGCATATGAAGCTTGCTTAGTCGCTGATGATAATAATCTTTGGGAATGGAAATAATAACTACGCCGTCATGTCTTCGCTCCGATAATAAATCACCATTGGATACCATTTGTTCTACCGCATTATATACCGTTTTTTCTGCATAAGGAAGTCTAGTCACTACCTCTTTTAATGGGGCTGGACAGATTGCAAGCATACTATATAACGCAGATTTAACATTCATAAATATAAAATAATATTGAAAAGTATATAAACTTTTCCACAATTTTATTTATTTTTTTGATTTTGTTTGTTTTGTTAGTCTATGTTATTTGTAATTTATAGCATTGTTAAAAATCTATGCAAAAATGAAAGATATCATATATGATAAATAATGTTTGATTTGAATTTTTGTGAAATATTACTTTAACTGTTTTTTAAGAATTTTTTCAATGTCATCTAGATCAAAGCAATAAGCATTTTTTTGCTAATCTTTTTGTTAAATGATTTAGCAAAAATAACATATGTTTCTTTCCCACCATTTTTCCGGAAGATCTCTTCTCAATTCCATCCCAAAAAACCGAACTCTTGACCTCTTCCCAATTCCATACCAAACACTGTCTAGTATTCATTCGAACAAAACCACAGTAGTTTTGTTTTCATTCCATCCGGCATTAGGTGCATAACTCTACTTCCCCTTGCAGTCATTTCTCTTTTTTCACCATTCACGGTCTTGTTCAATCTTCGGTACCTATAACACCTTCCAATTCTGTCCAATCTAGGGCGCCTAAAACCATCCCATATATACTGCCTTGTCCAATCTGTGGCACCCAACTTTTGTCCAATTTACGGGACCCAATCTTTGCCCAATCTGAGGCGCTTACTATCCATCTAATCTGAGGCACTTAACCCTTGCCCAAAACTCGGGACCTGAAATCCCCCAATATATAAACCTGCGTTCGAAACTCGAGACCTGGTTTTTGTTTCAAACTTAGAACTTGGCAGGCCCACTGAGATTTCTTGGAGGGAAAATGTTAAATTGAATTTATTCATTAATTTTATGTAAAAGAGCAGGATGCTGCATTAATTTTGTTTCATCAATATCAATTAAATCAGGGATTATTTTGTTTTCTTTATAAAAAGCTTCAATGAATTTTTGTTGGTTTTTATTGAAGTTCACAATTTTTTCTAAAAATATTGATGCTTCGTCTCTAATGTTATTTGGGTCTAGTTTTTCACCGCTTCTAATGAATTGTTGTAGTTCTTGATGAATTTTCTCCAGATCAAAATCTTTTATTTTTGAAACATCAAATTTATTGTTGTTTGATGACATGCAGAAATAAATAGTTGCAAATGTTTGAACTTGTTCTATTGATATTTTTTGTTTTGATAAAATACACAGGTCATATAGGTCTCTTGGTTCTGATCTATTTAGACATGCTATTGATTTTTGCGCTGTCAGTTCTTCAAGCGAATATGTTGGTATTGAAAATGGTTTAATATCTGGAAATATTGATGGAAAATTTCTATTTTTTTTATCTCCAAGAGGGATTCTATCCAAGTAATTTATTTCTATTTTGATATGGTCTTTTGTATTTCTGATAGTTTTATATTGAAGACTTTGTCTTGAGATGATATATGATGATCCTCTATCTTTTAATGTGTAATCTAATTGCGATGAAATTTCTTTTATTTCTTTTTCTATAACTGGTCTCTGTCTTACCATTTTTTCTTTGGATATTGCTCCAGTATAATCAAAATCAAGATCTATTGAAAGTCGAGAAATTGGAAAAAATATAAAGTTTAATGCTGTACCACCTTTGAGTATCAGATTATCATTGAGTATTGAATGTTCTTGTATTTTATTTAGTGTTCTTGTGAGATGATATGCTTTTTCTAAAAGATCAAGATTAAATCCCGTTGTTTTTTGGAGTTGTTCAAATTTCGTTCTAGTAAGCATGAAGTATCTCCATTATATTTTTAGGTATAATTAGATTCCATGCCGAATTATATATTCCTTTTTTTGTTGTATCAAAATATAGCTCGTTTGAACCTGATAGGTCTTTAATTTGTTTTAATATGCGTTTTGATGGTGAAAGATTACCAAGGTTTTCGAGAAGGTATCCTATTTTTCGTGCTGTTGATTTGTTATTATAATTTTTTAGATATGTTGTTAATTTTTTATAGTCGATTTCGTCAAGATTTTTAAGACAATTTATTGTTTCAGCCCATCCTCCAGCATATTTTGGTTTGTTGATTACATCTATTATCGTTCGTTCTACGTCGGATATTTGGATATGTTCATTGGAATAGGAAATAGTTGTAGTTCCAAAGTATTTTTTTGGCATTGTTTGTATGTAATTGATGGTTATGTTACTGTATCGTATATTTCGTTGATGTGTTGTTGTTGTAGCATATATATGTGTTGTGTAACGCTCTGAAAGACCATGGAGTGTAAGAGCTGTATAATAAGAGAGAAATGATTTTTTAGTTGCTTTTGCTGCGATAAGTATTGCATCCTCTGTATATTGTTGTTTATCTAATATGACTGATTCGGGTATACGTACAAATAGTCCAGGTTTTACTCTTTCTACCACTTTTTTTTTGACCATGTTTGATGCAATGTTTCGTGCGTGAGCATAGGAGATATTTAGAATTTGCGCGATATCTTTTATTGTAAAGACCCGTTTGTCTTTTTCACCAAGATAAAAGTAAAGTTTTTGTTCTAATCCCGACATTGATTTAAACATACTAATACTTAATGTATTTTCCTAAATATAATAGTTTCGGTTATATTTTGGAAATATTATTAAGTAACATGTGACGTCGATGAACCAAAATAAAAATATGTTTATTTTTATAGAAAGAAAGGAGAAAGGTTTAGTGAGAAAAGAACAAAAATATCCCTTGGTTAAACTGACGCTTCTTCTGTAAGCAATCCAAACAATTCCCCCCTGTTGCCCCCTTAGTTCCTCTCAGCTCCGTACAAAATCTTTCTGGAACCTAGATAAATCCTCTACTAACATTCCATCCACTTTTCGTGGATTATGACCCGCCACAACTCCCCCATAACCTCAAAGAATCTTGGCCTCTTCCCAGTCTCTTCTTTGGGAGTGGATGATGGTCCTCTTTAATTTATTTTTCTTGTGTAGCTCCTGTTAATTAATACGATTCTGTGAATGTGTATTCTATTAACGCACCATAGCAATAAACAGAACTATCAGGCAAATATACAG
>CAYLKT010000097.1:0-4535 GCA_964384305.1 uncultured Thermoplasmatales archaeon
TTAATCCTAGTTGCATCTTCATTTTCATCGATTAAAGATTTATGAAATAGCAGATGGTTTATAACGTCGTTATCAATTTTCAGCTGTTGCAATCACTCTTCCTCCTTCAAGTTTTAGTTCACCCTTTGGTCCAACAGAAGATGGGTCAATACTTCCTATCATTTCAGAAATGCCCGTATCTTGCATTGTAACTCCATAAATATAGTCCGCCTCTTTTAATGCCACTTTTCTAAGCGACACCAGTATAAACTGCGAATCCTGGGCATTTTTCTTCACCATTCTTGATACAGTTTCAGCATTTACCCCATCAAGAAACATGTCTATTTCATCAAGCACGTAAAATGGACTTGGATCATATTGTTGTATTGCAAAAACAAATGCAAGTGACGCTATGCTCTTCTCGCCACCAGATAGGGCAGACAAGAGCAATACCTTTTTGCCCCTTGGCCTTGCTTTTATTGTAAGCCCATTTTCAAAAACATTTTCAGGATCTTCAATTTGAAGCCCAGCTTCCCCACCTTCCGAAAGCTGAGCATAAATGTCCTTGAAATTTCTATCTATCTGATCAAAGACTTCGTAAAACCTTTCCTTTTTCTTCTCCGTAACACCCTTTACAAGTTTTTGAAGATTCTTCTTCTGATCTTTTAGATGTTTTACATCCTCATCAAGCTTATTTTTCCTTTCATGTTGATGTTCATATTCTTCAAGAGCACGCATATTCACAGGTTCAAGTTCCCTCATTGACTCTTCTGTAACCTTCACCGACTCCTTAAGTGCCTCAACATTTGGTAGTTTCTGGTCTGTAATTTCTACATTATACAGTTTTAATTCTTGATCCAATTCTGAAATTGATGATTCAAGAGTGGGAAGCCTATATTTTGCTCGAGAAATCAAATCGTAATATGACTCTATCCTGGTATTGACTTTATCTAATTCATTCTCTACGGTAATCGAATTTTTGTAAATTTCATCTCTTTTTGAGGTAAGTCCTTTTGCTTTCCCAGTCATTTTTTCTTCGACAGACATAAAGGCCTTCAAATCATCACGGAATGACGACTTTTCTTCTTTTAGCTCTTTTATTGAACTTTTGTAGTTTTCAATTTCTTTTGCTTTATTCTCAATATTTTGAGCAATCTCGTCTTTTCTTTCTTCAAGAAGCTCGATTTTCTTTTCAAGCGCATCTCTTCCCGAAGAACTCGACAAAACTGAATCTTTTAGTTGCAATACTTCTTCTTCCAATGCTCTTGCACTTTGCGCAAGTTCTTTTTTTGTTCCTTTTAAAAGAAGTTTTCCCTTTTCCTCTTTTGAAACATCTAACTCATGAATCCTATTTTCAAATTCCCCGATTTTTGCAATAACTTCGCCTTTCTTTTGCTCTAAATCCTGCTTTTCTTTTAATTTTGCTTCAAAATCTTTAGCCAGAACACCAAGTTTTCCCGAGAACTCCTTTCTTCTTACATCAAGATCCTTTGCTTGTAATTCAACATCACCTTTAGATCTAATTTCACCTAAATTGTTTTCTAATTCTACAATCTCTTTTTTAAGCAGTAAAAGCTCTTCAGAAAGTAATTCTTGGTTTGAAATAGCAGCCTTTAGCTGACCTTTAATCTCTTCAAGTTTACTTCTGTCAACATTACTAAAAGATAGATGCATTTTTGGCTTACTTCCTCCAACCATCGCACCACTTGCTTCAATTAAACTGCCATTCAAATCAACAAGCCTTACTCCACCCATCATGCGGCGAGCATCATTAAGAGTATCAACAACAATTGTATCGCCAAATACATACCAAAAAGCACTGCGATAATCCTCTTTGAATTTAACAAGATCTATCGCAAAACCATGCGCCTTTGGGTCATCTATCACCATCAAAGCTTTTCCACGGGGTTTTCCGGAAGCCATCTTATTAAGCGGCAGAAATGTTGCCCTTCCAAGATTTTGTTTCTGCAGAAGGTTTATTGCCTGCGAAGCAACATCATCGTCTTCGACAACAATTGCCTGCATTCGCATACCTGCTGCAATTTCAACCGCAGTTTCATACTTGGCATCGACTTTAGCAAGCTCTGCAATAGTTCCATGTACTCCAGTTAGAACCCCACCGTCCCGTGCCCTAATAACTTCATTAACTGCCCTGTTATATTTGCCATGAACTGATTCAAGCGCATCGCATTCCGCCTGAAGTTTCGAATGTTCTATGTTAAGTCTTCGTATTGCATTTTCTAAATCATTTAGTTGCTCGGTAAGTTCTGTCTCATGCTTTTTCTTTTCAAACAGGCTTTTTTCAAAATTTTTTGTGTTCTTACTCTTTTCGCTATGTTCCTTTTTAAATTCATCACTTTGCCAATCAATGTCCTTTAATTCGAATTCATATGTCGATTTTGTTTCTTGCATCTCTGCAATTTGTAATTCAAGTGCATCAATTTTATCGGTAAATCTGTTCCTTTTAAGTTTTAATTCATGTATCTCACTTTGTTTTTCGTCGTACTCCTCACGCATCTTTACAAGTTCCCTTGTAATGTCAATAGAACTGTCATCGGTTTTTGCGATGTCTTCTTTTATTTTGCCTAATTCAGAATCTTTTCCATTTAAGATTTTTTCTGTCTCAGAAATTTTAGCAGAAAGCTCGTTCTTTCCCGTCAAACACTCTTCAAGTTCCTTTTTTATTGCCTCAAGGTTCAAATTAAGTTCATTTTGTTCATTTTGAGTATCTGCAATTTCATCAGTTGAGTAATTTATCCTCTCTTCAATTTTTATTTCTTCACTTCTAATCAAATCTATTTTCTCTTTTATTTCCTTTACCTCGTCTCCACCCACATCTGCAATATTTTTCTCGATTTCTTCAAGTTCTTTTTGAGTTGCAACATATTTATTTTTTAATTCCTTACTTTTGCCATCAAGTGTACTGCGTTCATTTTCATAGCTTTCTATCTGTTTTTGAACTTCTGCAATTTGCGCTTCTACATCTTGCCGTTTTTTAATTGCAATCTTTGCTTTTGTCTCATACAGATGATCCTTTAGTTCCTTGTATCTAAATGCTGCATCCCTGTCATTTTTAAGTTGTCTTATCTGTACAGATATCTCTCCAAGAATAATTTTTATTCGCTCGAGGTTGCGTTCAACATCTCCTCGTTCTTTCTCGGCTTTTTTAATGTCGCCATCAAAATTGGAAATCCCTGCCATATCATCAACAATTCTTCTACGATCTACTGAACCCATTTCTATGATGCTTGTCACATCACCCTGTTTCACGATATTATATCCATCACCAGACATTCTAGCATGTGCCAGTATATCAGTAAAATCAGAGTATGTAGACGCCTTACTGTTTATGTAAAATTTGCTATAGTAATTGCTGGGGTCATTTTTAAGTGGTGCTCGCTTAATCATACGGGTCAAAGTCACTTCATCAGAATCTATTGGCATTTTCCTTTCGGAGTTATCAAAAACAAGAGACACTTTACAGTATTTGGCAGGATTTTTGTGCTTTTTTCCTCCATTGAATATTAAGTCAGTTAATCTCCCTGCACGCATAACCTTTGAACTTCTAGGCCCAAGAACAAATAAAATCGCATCTGCAATATTGCTCTTTCCAGACCCATTTGGTCCAGTGATTACAGTAAAACCTGGGAAAAAAGGCACTGTAAACTTCTTACCAAACGATTTAAAATTCTCCATCTGAACTTCTTTAAGATACAGATTCATCCCTTCCTAGATACTAACCTCTAATACACCATCATCCAGTATGTTGTTACATCCCTACTTTTCTAAATAGGGAGTCAGTATATAAAATTTTTTAGATATTTATCTTTGTGACTTACATATAGGATTGTCATTTACGAAAGTTCTTCATACATTATCTTGCAATTTTGTAGTTGTCCCTTTAGACACAATGTCGGGTTGTTCAATTGTAACAAAATTTCCGAGTCTTTCTTCAAAAAAATCCTCGTTTTCTTCGATTAATGCATCGACTTTTTTTATAACATCCAAATGAAGGTTTGCAAAGGCTTGTTCATCATTTTGCATGATTGTAAACACTTCTTCATTTTGCCCTATATCGTCTGAAAACGGCCTTGGATTAAAACGTATGTTTTTACCCTTCAGTAGACCAAGCGTCCTAGCCACAAATAAACTAGATCCTTCATCTCCATCCATCACGCATCCCGTACACAAATTAGCTTCGTCATATAAATAATTTTTATGCATGTATATAGGCAGGCAGTAAAAACAGTATAAAAAGATGCCGCGGGAGGGACTTGAACCCTCGACATCACGGTCTTCAGCCGTGCACTCTCCCAGCTGAGTTACCGCGGCACAAATTAAAAAACCAAGGTATTTTTCTAAAGAGATTTTGCAAGATCGTCAGCAGTTTTACCAACTTCAACAAGTACCTTTTTTATCAAAATTGTCGTTTTTTCAACTTCATCCGTCGTTATCGCACCTTGTGGAGATGGCTCAATAAGGCCATCTTGTTCCAGAATTCTAAGCGAATATCTTACCATATGCTGAGGATATTTCGAAAGTTCTGCAAGTTTTAT
>CAYLKT010000098.1:0-3228 GCA_964384305.1 uncultured Thermoplasmatales archaeon
GCCTTACCATCAACATTTGTTATAATATTTCCAAAATGATCAACGTAAATAATCTGCCCTGTTGCTGTTTTATCTGTAATATCACATTTTCCAAAATCCAGGTTAACATACTCATCTGTAACTGGACCTATTTCTTCAAACGGCACACCATTGGTTATATGTGCTGCAACTGGTGTGAAAATGTCTCTTCCATGAAACGTGTTGGAAACATTGTTAAGCATGTATTTTGCATTGGTAATCTCATAAACTGTGAAATCTCCAAGGTGGCGTGCTGCAGGTATGAGAAGCCCATTATCGGGACCTATGAGTATTTGGCTGCGGGTTGTTACTAATATTCCTTTTCTATCCGTTCCGACACCTGGATCGACAACTGCCGCATGAACCGTCCCCATAGGATAATAATCAACAGATGTCAAAAGAGCAAAAGCACCTTCTTGTATGCTGTGAGGTGTTATATCATGAGTTATATCAATTAGTCGGGCGTCAGTAAGTGTCGAAGCTACTCCTTTCATTTGTGCTGCGTAGCTGTTCCGTGTTCCAAAATCTGTGAGAAACGTTATCACTTTCATAAACCAATCTCCAGAGCCTAAAGATGGTAAACTAGTATTTAATATGTCAGCATTTCCGGCAAATTTTTACAAAAGTATTTATGCTAGATATTGACATAAACGTATTGGAAGGATTTTTGTGGGTAAAGGATACAGTAAAAGGGACATGGAAATAATCGCTGGAATATGGGACAAGTCTGGCACCCATTCAATGACCTGCCCCGAGTGTGGTGGAAAACTTGTTTTGGTACAGGTAGAGCCCATGGTAAATGTTAATGGTGCATATACTCCATATGATACCATCATAGAATGTGTTTCTTGTGACTTTAGATTACGGGCAGAATCGTTTTCTATTCTTGGATGCGTAAAAAGTTTTGATGCGACGGGTATCGAAATTGCTAGCTGGTCACCAAGTGGTAGCAGAGTCATTTCAAAATACGAACACATTCTTGATTATAATTTATTAAAGAACCTGAAGAAATCTGGCGAACTGGTAGAATTTTTGGTGGTAAATAATCAAGTAGTACAAGTAATTGGATAAAATAAGTAATTTGTAAAAATAACAGGCAATATTTATATATTATAATATAGAAAACTTATAGCTAGTGGAGAGCTATGAAAAAAAAATCTAACAAAAAAATGGCTCCAAAGGAAATTTCAATACTATGGGTCAATGTAATTGAACCATTCTGCTAGTGAAACATGATTCCGTCATATTCCTTTGATTCTTGAGTTCTTTTTTCCGATGTATGTTTAATAAACTTGCGTTGATGTTTTTTACCAATAAAACTAAAATCTTGTCGCAGGAGTCTTATGAATATCTTATCTGGGAGTTGATCTAATTTTACAATTCCTTTTGTTTGAAGTTTTTTTAAGACTCTAAGAATCATTTTTTCAGAAAGGTGCAATTCTTTTTCCAAATCACGTACAGTTATTGGATAAATTTTCTGCAAAACTTTCAGTATTCTTTCTTCCATCGTTCCAGAGGTTATCTGTATCATAATAAACTTGGCTTAAACAATATCGTAAGCTCTTACTCCTTCTTCGTCCTTTTTAAACATCTCAAGAACATCTTTTTGCATTTCTTTTGGGTAACCATTCGGGAAATCAATGCAACCCCTGCAAGTTTCAAACCCTATTGCTTTCTGAAGTCCTTTGATACTTAAATATCCAAGGGAATCTGCACCAATTTCTTTACAAATTTCATTAACTGGTTTTATACTGCCATCTTTACACCGTGCAATGAGTTCTTTTCTGCTTCTCATGTCAATACCAAGATAGCATGGCGCAATAAGTGGCGGGCAACCGATTCGCACATGAACTTCTTTTGCCCCTGCGTCTTTTAAACCTGTAACGAGTTTTCTAATGTTTGTTCCACGAACTATCGAGTCGTCAAGAATGACGACTTTTTTCCCACCAACAACCGATCTAATATACGAAAGACCTTCCGCTACTATCTTTTCCCTACTTTCTTGTGTTTGCTGAATAAAAGATCTTTCATCTTTATCTTTCATTATTCCTTCATCAATTGGAATTTTCGACTCACGAGAATACCCAAGAGCGTATCTTCTACCAGATTCAGGGATTGGCACCACAATATCTGCATCAACAGGATGTTCCTGTGCAAGAATTCTTCCAATCTCATCTCTTGTTTTGTGAATAGATCTGCCATTTATTCTGGAATCAGGTTTTGCAAAATAAACAAATTCAAACATGCAAGGATGCTCTTGCTTTTTTATGATTTGTTTTTCAAAAATATTTCCTGCAGGATCAATTATTATGACTGACCCTCCTCGAATGTCCTTTACATATTCAAAACCAATCTTCTTAAAAACTCTTGTTTCAGACGTTAAACAGTACATTCCATCTTTTTTACCCAAAACAAGGGGCCTGATTTTATGCGGGTCAGTAATTGCAAAAAGATATGGATTTTCTCCAGAATCTGAAACAAATAGCGCCGAAAAACTTCCTTTTGCAGTTTTCATTACTTTTTTGCAAGCTTCAGTTATAACATCTACAGAAAGTTCCTTTTTATACAATTCATCAGCTATTGGTAAAAGAAGCCATTGAATATCACAATCTGTTCTGTTTTTTCTTTGCGTTTTTTTGGCAACTTCTGAACCGTTGTAAATATTTCCATTATGCACTGCTGCAAGAAGGGGATTTACAATATACTCCGGCTGAGAATTTTTACTTAACGATGCAACATCATCCATTCCTGCCGTTGAATACCTGGTGTGACCAATTCCTATATTTCCGGGGGTGTTGATTTTTGATTCATTATTAAAAACATCTCTAACGAGTCCTGCGTCTTTATACACGTGAATATTGCCATCATAGGTTAGTTTTCCAGCGGATGACTGCCCCCTATGTTGAAGAGATAAAAGGCTGTGATACAAAAGACATGAGACCGGTTGTTTTCCAATTATACCAACAATACCGCACATTGTAAAAAGGGGAATGAAAAGCCATTATATAATAGTTTTTTAAATAAATAACTGCGGAATTAAATTTCTTCCCATTCTTTAAGAACAGATTGCCATTTGTATTCCTTTATAGCATCTATTCCTTCTATTTTCCTAATGATTCTTTCATATCCTTTTACAAGCGTCCGTGTTCTAATCTTAACCATAAAGTCATATGGACCTGCTACCGCTGCAACCCGTGTCACACCACGGAT
>CAYLKT010000098.1:3328-4535 GCA_964384305.1 uncultured Thermoplasmatales archaeon
GCACGAATGTAAAAGACATATGAGAAGAATGTTATACTCATCGAGAGTGCTACCCACCAAAAGTGCTCAATTGACGCCGTTATTCCTGCAGCAAAATGACTGTTTCCTGTAACAAAATCATAACTTCCTACTATCACAATAGTAAATATGCATGCGAAGGCAACATTCCAAAATCTGATATTTAGAGCATCGTTGGGTCTTCCATCAATTTTTAACATTTTTAGTTTCCTTTGATAAATTGAAAACAGAACCCATGCCGGATTTATCACTAGAAAAACTATGGCCATTGATTGCAAAGTGATTGTACCAGTTAGAGAAATAGATACTAGAATAGCTCCAAATGTAACAATAAGTGATGATTGTATCTCTATGAGTGTAGGTATATTTTTTTCTGTTACAGATTCCATTATTACCAGATACAAGATAACTATTTGTGAGAAAGGAAGCGCTGCAGAAGGATCATTACCTAGCATAGAAAGTAAAAAGAAATATCCTATTGTAAGGACAGCGTTTCCAAAACCCGCAAGTACATGATATTTTATCTCTTCTTTTCGTACTAACCTAATTCTTTTGAAAGATGGATCAATAATTTTTGATCCGAGGCTTTTACCCTTTTTTACAGGTATAGAGAAAATAAGGAGGATAAGTAGAGAAATGAAAATACCTACTATGAAACATGAAACACCAAAAGCCCATGGATCAGTTATATAAAGTGAACTAATTGTAGCATCTAGGGAAGCTACTGCGGCAGAAATAATTGCAGAAGTAAACGCAAGCGCATAAAACAGGTATTTTTTTCTTATTGTCATAGTGCGATTTCTTTCTCAATTACTTGTGTTGTAGTCTTTTTTACGCCATTAATCATCTGAATTTTGTTTGTAACCTTTAAAAGACCTTCAAGGCTTTTTACTCTGACTCTTATTACAATATCATATTCGCCTGCAACCACAGATATTTTTTCAACATTTTCGATTTTACGCATTTCACCAATTGGTTTATCGGAATTTCCGGGTCGCATTACAGTTAAGATATATGCATTTATCATAGCATCACCTAATATTCTCAGCCGCTATATAGATGCCCATTATAAATTTATCTATTGTGGTCTCTTTTATAAACCACTCCTGTTTTTATAGAAGGAAATAAAGAAAACTTTAAATCTTAAGATATGTATTCACCATAAGGAGGTATGAATTTATGGCCTATA
>CAYLKT010000099.1:0-2358 GCA_964384305.1 uncultured Thermoplasmatales archaeon
GAACACGAAAAGGCAAAATGATAACTATAAACCACTGTAAAAGATGTAATGCGGATTTTATGATTCCAGCAGAGTTTTTTGATGGATTAGATAATACAATGTTCGTTTGTCCAGAATGCCATAGCTCCCATTGGATAAAAATATCTGATATGTCAATAATGAAAAAATAATCCTGTGATTTTTTATTTCTATTTCATTCATTTTATCTTGAGTTTTGGGATGAACATAGGAACATCATTCATATACTGGCGGTACTCCTCGCCAAGTCTGTTGATCAAGATGTTCTCTTCATATTTTGAGATATAATAATAAAACACAATTATAACAATCCAGATACCAAAGGCAATCACCGACAGTGACAGTATGATGAATCCAAGGTATAGCAGTATTGACCCTAGATAGATTGGATGACGAACTAATGCAAACATGCCTGATTTAATAACCATCAACTCTGTTCTCTCCTTACCAAATACCGTCTTCAACCCAGACTTGGCTAGATAACCTGCGATAAGAAGTACAGGTACGGCAACAATAATAGGAAGATATGATGGGATCTTTTCCTGTATCGGTTGTGAGATTTGCAGGAATACCAAATCTCCAATCATTCCAACGAGAAATACTATCAATAAGATGAGCTGACAGGCATCACCCCATGCATGTTCACCAGCAAGATCTACACGGTGTTCATGGCTCTTTCTTTTGTGGCCGTGTTGCTCTTTCATAAAGATGCGCAAATAATTATTTTTTATATTACTATCGATTTTAGGTTCTATTTTGCCGCGCACCCAGGGCAAATCAATTTCATTTTACACTTGGAACAGGTAGGTTTTCTGCGGATTCCTGCACTGTAAATTGCTACAAGTAAAAGTAGTGCCAATACAATTATTTTGTAATATGTAAAAACTTGAATTATTGAGTAAATAATCAAAATTAGAGGAACTATCATCAGAACGCCATAAGTCAAGGGGGGAAGTTTTTGTCCAGCACCTTTATTGAAATCCTCAATTTTGCCTTGTTTGAATAAAGCAGCGGCAAGCTTACCCCATCCAATACCACATAATTTACCATAATAAAAACAATTGATACAAAGCAGTTTTCTTAACACGATATAAACCATAATTACTGCAAATGCAAGATAAGCCCATGCAACCATCGGGTAAAAATACCAACATGCAATAGTTCCAAGTGCAAACCAAAGAAGCATGACGATATTGCCAATAATTGCACTGGATTTTGGATATTTATCTAATCCTTTTTCATATATTTCGATTTTCTTTTCTATAACTATCACATTTAGAAGTTTTTAAAATCTTAAATAGCTTCCCTTTTAATTTGTTCTCAAAAGTGTTTTTTAAGCAGTAAAAACGATAAGATGGCAGCCAGACTAACTACACTCCCGCATAGAAATGTAAAGGTCGGGTCAACTACTTCCCATACCAGGCCTGCAACTAAACTTGACGGCAGTGCCACAAGACCAGTTAAAGTGTGGTACGTTCCTAATGATGTTGATCTGAGATTTTCTGGTGATAGGTCGGCTACAAACGCTCTTTGGTTTCCATCAAGAATGGCATACACTATTCCATACAATGCAAATAGTACAATAAATCCCGGTAGCGAATAGAGAAATGCAAAGCCTAATGTTGTAACTGCGAATAAAAGATAACCGGACAAGAGAACTGTTTTTCTTCCGATTTTATCTGAAAGGGATCCAAACGGAATCGCAAAAATGGCGTAAAAGACATTGAATAGGATGTATAGTAGGATAGGGGCAGCAATAGACCATTTTCCAGTAAAAAATGTTTGTGCCTGTAATATGAAAAACATGTAACTGAAATTTGCAAATGCAAAGATGCTTGACACTACTAGGAATAATTTAAGGGGCCTTGGAAGTTTTTTGAGACTTACTTTAAATGAAATATTCTGTGGTTTTTTCTTTGCCTCTTTTACTAGCAATAGTGGTATGAGTGAAAGAAATGCAACGCATCCTGCAATGAGAATTATCACATTAAAATCAACAGCAATAAGCCAAATCAATAGGAAAGCTACTGCAGATCCAAGAATGGCACCTGCCGTATCCATTGCTCTATGAATGCCAAATCCTTTACCTCTTTTTTTGGGCGCCGAATCTGCTATAATTGCATCTCGTGGTGCTGTTCTAATGCCCTTTCCAACACGTTCTAACCCACTAAACAAAAGAACATGTTGCCAGATAGTCGAAAATGATAACAGGAGTTTGAATAGCGATGATGTCAGGTATCCTGAGAAAACAAAAATCTTTCGTTTTCCAGTTTTATCTGACCAGTATCCACATACAACTTTGAGTAAACTTGAGATGCTGTCACGCATTCCGCCAATTAG
>CAYLKT010000099.1:2458-4533 GCA_964384305.1 uncultured Thermoplasmatales archaeon
CAATGCAACCTACGAAATGATAATTGTCAAAAATTTAACAAAAAATTATGGCAAAATTAAAGCATTAAAAAATGTAAATTTCACTTTTGAAAATTCTAAAGTTATTGCCATTATGGGAGAAAACGGTGCAGGAAAAAGCACTCTTTTGAAGATATGTGCAGGGGTTCTTCCATTTGACTCGGGAGAAGTAACTATCGATGGTTTTTCCATCGTAAAAGATTCCATAAAAGCAAGAGAGCAGATGGGGTATCTCCCTGAAATGCCAGAACTTTATGATCGCCTCACAGGTCGTGAATTTTTAATTTATATTGCTTCATTAAGAAATGTTGAAACTGCCGATAAGAAGATAGATGAAATTACAAAAATGCTTGGAATTTATGATTCACTTGACTATGAACTTGGGAGCTATTCTAAAGGGATGAAACAGAAGATATCTCTTACCTCTGCGATGATGCATTCCCCAAATAATCTTCTTCTTGATGAGCCGGTTTACGGTCTTGATCCATTAACCTCTAGGACAATCCAAGATTATATTAAAAACAAAAAAGGATCAACAATAATTGCAACCCATTCCACCCAACTTGTTGAACAAGTGGCTGATTTTGTTTATCTTTTAATGAGGGGGCAAGTAATAATGTTTGACGAAGTGGAAAAACTGATGTCAAAATTTGGCAGCATGGAAAACGTTTATTTCCACTATAAGGATGAAAATGTTTGAAACAACAAAAGTAATACTTATCTCAAATTCAAGGAATCTGTTTAAAAAGATGAAGGCATCTCCTATTCTTTATTCGTTTTTTACAATAATGACTCTTCTTTCATTGATAATTATTGCTCTTTCAACAAAATTTTTACTAAGTGCTAAAACAGATATCACTCTTGAAGAAGTCTTTTTTGCAGTATTCTTGGTATTCCTTATGAAGTCAGCAAATGATTTTCATACACATTTTGTGAAATCTCCTGAACTTTCATATCCTTTTTCTACACAAGTAGATCAGAAAAAAACGACATTTGAAGTATTCGTTGGGGTTTTTTTAATTGAAATTTTTATTTGGTTCTCATTCTCAATTTTGTTTTTGTTTTTTTTGTCTGTCTACATGGTAAATGTTTGGTATCCCGTAGAATATTTTCTATTTACAATTGGTATTTTTTCTTCTGTTGTTTTGGGCTGTTGTGCTGCTATTAATTTCTTTCAAGACAAAAAATATCGCTTGGCGCCAATGTTAATTTTATTTGGACTCTATCTCCTTTCAAAAGATCTATTTTTCGTTGTAGCATGCTTTCCTTTAACACTTGTTCATCTAGCTTGGAGCATAAAAAATTCAATGCTATCTTATGGCTATGTGCCAAGAAAGAAACGAGATAAGGAAAAATCCCAGGTGAAAATAAGAAAGGATGTTTTTGCGATTTTTTATAAAGAAGTCATTATACTTTGGAGAGACAAGTTGCTATTCAGTTTTATCTTTACATCAGTTACCACGGGACTTATCACAGGATATTTATTTTTAGATGGAGCTAGACTTCTATTCCCTGAGTCGATACGAGAAATTGTGGGAGATGCTATGCCATCGATGTTTTTGTTTTTCGGGGTTTTTGTTGTGGCAATGTATACATCAGTATTTCCATCGCTAAATCTATTTTTAAATGAAGAAAATAGTATGTGGATATTAAGAAATTTGCCTGTTAAAAATGATACAATAGTTTATGGAAAGGTTTTGGCGATTTTGGTGTGTTTTATAGCATCAATACCATTTGTCCCATACGTGGCAATTTTTGTTGGAATTGATAAAATTCCATTTCTTATTTGGCTCCTTGTCTTTTCTTTTATTGCCGGACTTATTATTTCTTTGCCATTTGGCGCAAAATATGTTGGAAAAAAATCAGATATTCTCCTTTTATACAGCGTTTCGCTAATTCTTTTTGCAATAACCAGTGCAACTGCTTCGTTTGTTACAATTATCGCAGAAAATTTTGACTATATCTTTTTGGTTTATCTTTTGATTTTAGCCGTTGAATTGGCTATTCTGCCTTTTTCAATAAAACTTTCTGCAAGGATTATAGATGTTTACAATTAA
>CAYLKT010000100.1:0-4526 GCA_964384305.1 uncultured Thermoplasmatales archaeon
GACATATCAACAAAGTTAAACTCAAATTTTAAAATAAAGTAAAAAATTCTTTCATCCCACATCTCAATAAGGATTGGCTTTCCGATTTTTTTAACTAAATCTACAATAAATTCCTTATTTTCTTCATAAAAATCTTTTGTTGTACGAAGTGCCATTTCGATATCATTATTTTCAATTCCGATATTTTCCAAAACACTAAGACTTAGGTCAAATCTTACCTTGAATTCATCCATTGCCATGTCTAAATCAGATACCATAGCATGAACATCAGGCATTGTAAAGGCCCTTAGTCTTCTAAGACCTGTAAGTTCCCCAGACTGCTCTCTTCTGAAAGAATACTTTGTAAGCTCATAGAGTTTGAGTGGAAGAGCTTTATAGCTAATTGTAGCATCATGAGCCATTAGAAATTGTCCAAAGCAGGCGGCAAAACGTAAGAAAAACTTTCTTTTATCACTTTCAATTTGGTATTGTCTCGCTGGAAATCTTTGTAAATATTTTGAAAGGGTTGGATGATCCATATCATACATTATTGGAGTTTCCACCTCTAGGCCACCATATTCAGAAACTCTTCTATTGACATATTGCTCGATTAATTTTTTAATAAACCTGCCCTTTGGATAAAACCTCATGTTCCCTGCATCAGAGGCAGGTTCATAATCTGCTATTTCCAGTTTTTGCATCAATTTAACATGAGCGGGCTCTTGCTTTACTACTCTTGACTTCTCTTTTTCGTAAAATGAAAATTTCTTTAGATTTTCATGTCCTTTAAAATTGAATTTGTCAATATCATGAAGTTTTCCATCTTCTGAAAGAATATGCCAATAAGAGCTAAGTTTTCTTTCTTTTTTTAATGACTCAGATTCCTCTTCTCCCTTTTTTTCACCAGGAACAATTTCTCTTGAAAGCTCTGAAAGAGGATGCCCTTTACAAGATATCTTAAAAGCCTTGTACCAACCAAATGGGCTTCTTTTGACATTGAAGTCTTTTTGCTTTAGTTCAAATTCTATTTGGATTAATATTTCTTGAGCTTTTCTTGGACCTGCAAGATCTGAAGAAAGATGAGCGTAGGGATAAAGCATTATATTTCTTACTTGGAGTTGCTCTGCAGTCTTTACAATTTCTGCAGTCGCATCTTTAACTGCTTGCTCAGAGGATTTTTCGTCTACCTTTTCAACTGCAGTAAAAACGGTTAGTGCCTCTTCCATCCTGTCATTTTTAATATCAATTTCTTCAGGCACTTTTATTGCTTTCTCTTTGACTTTATACTCAATATAGTCACTATGTATAAGTAATAATTTCATGGAAACTCAACTCCGTAAATCAGCTAAATGTTATTAAAGATAATGATTAGAAGAACTAAGTAATGGGGGAGGCGGCGGAGGTGTTAAACACCGCTTTAAAAATTTACATTGAACTTACTTGCAATCCCATCTCTCCGCCTAAGTAACGAATACAGCAAACAATATAATAATATTTCGGAAAAAAGGGAAGTATCGCAATCCCTCCTGTAAATAAGAAAGAATGCCCAATATGTTTGATGAAGTTATATGCTCTTTTTGTAGGATCCCGCGTCTAGTAATCCATCAACCTCAGAATCATCCGTGACTTCCAGTTCGACAAGCCATCCATCGTCATAGGGGCTTTGGTTTACAATCTCTGGGGTGTCTTCAAGTTTACTGTTTACTGCAACAATTTTTCCAGAAACTGGAGCATATATCTCAGAAACAGATTTTACGGATTCTACAACACAAAGTTCATCGCCTTTTTTTACCTCCTTTCCAACTTCGGGAAGTTCTACAAAGACAATATCTGTTAGTTCCTCTTGAGCATGGTCCGTAATTCCTACTTTTGCTTTATTTCCATCAATCTTCAACCATTCGTGGGCTTCAGTGTATTTCAAATTATCTCTTACTTCATTTCCCATATTTATCAAACTCCTTATTTGGTATTTTCATTAAGTATTTTCTAATTATGCTTAGCCCAATCTTTTGACACAAACGGAGGTTTTACAACCTCTGTTTTCACTTTCCGCCCTCTAATTACTATTTCAAGGGCATCTCCAACAGTTCTGTAATCTGGATGGACATATCCCATTGCAACGCCTTTGCCGAGACATGGGGATAAAGTTCCACTTGTTACTTTCCCTACAGTTTTACCATCCTTTTGTATTTCACAACCATGCCTTGGAATTGCTTTTTCAATGCAAACTAGTTTTGTCAGCCGTTCAAAGTCTCCTTTTTCTTTTTGTTTTAAAAGTGCACCTTTTCCAATAAAATCATGATCCCAATTTATTGTCCAAGAAAGTGTTGATTCAAGAGGGGTTCTTCCACCTTCAAATTCATTTCCTGCTAAGATAAAACACTTTTCAAGCCTCAATGTGTCTCTTGCTCCAAGTCCTACTGGTTTGATTTCAAATTCTTTCCCTGCCTCGAGAATTTTTTTGAAAACGTTTTCACAATCTTCTTTTACATTAACATGAAGTTCAAAACCAAGTTCTCCAGTGTACCCTGTGTGTGCAACAATACATTTCGCTCCAGCAACTTTTGCATACTTACATGAAAAAAACTTTACATCGTCTAGATTTATATCTGTTATCTTTTGTAGTGTTTTTTTAGAATCTGGACCTTGTATTGCAAGAATAACATACTCTCTTGACTCATCGATGATTTCTACATCAAGGTTGTTTTTCTCTGCAGTTTCTTTTAGCCATTTTGTTACAATTTCGTTCATTCCTGCATTTGGAATCATCATGTAATTTTTATCTTCAATATGCATGAATATTGTATCATCAATTACAGTTCCATCTTCTCTTAAAATCTCTGTGTATTGACTCATTCCAACGCTAACTTTTGACGCATCTTCCACGGTTGTCAAACTAATTAATTTCTCTGCATCAGAACCTTTGACCCAAACATTACTCATATGAGATACGTCGAAAAGCCCAACAGTTTGCCTAACAGCCAAATGCTCGTCTTTTATTGACGAGTATTGTATGGGCATTTCAAAACCAGCAAATTCTGTAAATCTTGCCCCAAGTTCTT
Organism: uncultured Thermoplasmatales archaeon; assembly: GCA_964384305.1. GTDB lineage: Archaea > Thermoplasmatota > E2 > DHVEG-1 > DHVEG-1 > JAYEJG01. Next base: position 3,042 of record CAYLKT010000100.1, read on the forward strand.
CATGAATATTATGTAAAGGAGATCTTAATACCATGCTAATCGAGCAGGTGTATATTGTAGCCATAAATTAAGATTTCTCCAAAACGTTTATCAAATATATCTCATAATATACAACAATGAAACCCGCAGGGATAAATGGTGTTTTCAAAGATAAAAACAAACTATTCACAGAAAACCCGGAGTCGTGTAAAGGAATAAAAGTCTATAACGAGAGATTTATAAATTTTAATGGAAAACAGTTCCGTTCCTGGAATCCATATCGCAGTAAACTTGCTGCAGCAATTCTTAAGAATCTAAATTTTGAAATAAAGTCAAATTATGAAGTTTTATATCTTGGTGCAGCTACGGGCACAACAGTAAGTCACATTTCAGATATAATAAAGAACGGAGTTATTTTTGCAGTCGAGAACTCTGCAATTGCAATTAAAGATTTGATAGAAGTAAGCGAAAAGAGAAAGAATATCATACCAATTTTAGAAGATGCAAACCATCCTGACAGATACAATTCCATTGTTTGCACAGTTGATATGATTTATCAAGACATATCGCAAAGAAACCAATCTGAAATTTTTATTAAAAATGCAAAAAGATACTTAAAAAAAGAGGGGCGAGGGTTGCTTATGGTAAAAGCAAGAAGTATCAACGTATCATTAAAACCAAAAGAAGTTTTTAAAATCGTATCTGATGACCTTGAAAAAAGTAATTTCAAAGTGGAAAACGTAATAGAACTGTTGCCTTATGAAAAAGATCATGCAGCAATTTTAGTTTCATTATGATTTTATCGAAACCATATTTATCGGATTGTTGCATTTGGGTAAGCGAACGATGCAGAAAAAAATTGATTCAAAAGTTTTAATTGAACTTTCAAAACTCATTATACCTTGTATACTAGGTTTGGGTGTCGTTGGTGCAGTTGGACTTTTACTGGGAACGGCAATGAGCATAAAATATTGGCCCCTTATTTCTATGTATTTTTTCCCACCACTAGGAAAAGAAACAGTTATTCCTTTGGGGATAGCATCTGGAATACATCCTATATTGATAGCGTTATCAATTGCATTTGTAGATATTATTGTTGCACTGTTTCTTATTTGGAATTATGATCTTGCAAAAAAGATTCCATTGATTGGAAGTTTCATGATAAAAGTAGAAGAAAAGGGACATGGAATCGAAGATAAATACGCATGGATTCGCCCTCTGAGATTCATAGGAGTCGTCCTTTTTGTAATGATTCCATTCCAAGGATCTGGGGGGCTTGTTGGCTCAATTGTAGGACGTTTGATAGGAATGAAACCATGGACTACATTCATTGCAATTTCGACTGGAGCTGTAATAGGATGTCTCCTTATTGCAACATTTTCAAACATATTCATTGAACTTGCTAAAATAAATACTGTACTTACAGTTACTTTAATAGTCATAATTGCCGTAATTATAACAACATATTTTGTAGTCAAAAAACTGAAGAAGAAATGCAAGTGAATA
>CAYLKT010000101.1:0-4503 GCA_964384305.1 uncultured Thermoplasmatales archaeon
TGCAAACAATATTCTAAACAAGTATAAAATTCAAGTTTAGTGTAAAAGCTGCAAATATCAGGTGAGGGTTATGCCTCGGAAAATGGATGAAGAATATGCCACAGATTTTGGATGTGACATTGGTAAGTAGTAAACACATATTATGGTAAACTGATTTAGACGTAGGGTTTGGTTATGGGATTTAGTCGTGGGATTTGGTTGTGCAGGTTTTATGAAAAAGCCACGAAAAATGGACAAAGAATATGCCTCGAATAGTAGACGCAGGTTTAAATGGGATGAGGTTTTATGCCTCGAAAAGTGGATGGAATTGAAGCAGTTTTTATGCCTCGAAAAATGGATGGGGTTGTGGGAGAATCTTCAGAGCTAAAGAAAGGATTTAAGTTGGTGGATTATTCCTGGGGAAAGACCCGATAGTTGTGCATTTTGGAAACAAAAAAGCCTCGAATAGTGGATGGAATTGAGGGCGGAGAAAAGCCTCGAAAAATGGACAGAATTGGGAAGAGGTCAAGGATTTTGGTTTTGTAGGGGTGGTTCTTATATCATCAGAGTTTTCTAAAAATGCAACACCACAACCTTTTACAACATTATAACAATCAACATCTGCAAGCAAGACCGCGGCAGGAATTCCGACATAGCCCATTCCAACGACAACAATTTTTTTTGACATCAAAGCACTGGAATATTGAGTCTTTATTAAAATCTTTCAGTTACGCAATATACAAATCATCATTTTTAAATACTAAGGAGGAATTCAATGACAATATGAAAATTTGTTTTATTGGCAGCGCAAGAAGCATCCATGTTCAAAGATGGGTAAAATGGTTTGTTGAGAAAGGTCACGAAGTACATTTAATAACACCTTCTTATGCGGAAATAGAAGGAGTGAAAATACATAAAATTGGAGGAAAGGACAGCAGCATCACAAATTTTGTCAGAAAAATGTTTCAAACAAGACAGTTGGTTAAAAAAATCAAGCCAGATATTTTGCATGCCCACTACGTTTTTGGATACGGAACATTCGGAGCTTTTGCAAATTACCACCCCTTTGTTGTTAGTGCATGGGGAAGTGATGTTTTAAGAGAGCATAAAGAATCTTTCATCAAAAGATATGTTATAAAACATGCATTAAAAAAAGCGGATATGGTAACAACCACCGCTAAATTTATGGGCAAGTATTTAGCCAAAGGATTTGGATTGCCAGAAAATAAAATTGTAAGAATTCCGTGGGGGATAGATTTAAAGATATTTCATAGAGGATATGAGGAAGAAGTTAAAAAGCTCAGAGAAAAATTGGAAATAAAAGATAATTCTCTAGTTATTATCAGCAATAGGCATTTGAGTCCAAAATATGAAATTCAGACTATAATAGAATCTGCCCCATACGTGATTAAAAAACACTCCAACATGGTATTTGTTTTCATCAGAGGGTATGGAGAACCCACTTTTGAAGATAAAATGAGAACAATAGCAGAAAAACTAGGGATCATTAAAAACATTAGATTTGTATCAAGATTTGTATCTCCAGAAGAAATGGTTGTTTTTTTAAATATGTCAGATATTTTAATATCCATACCAAAAACTGATCAGTTCGCAAGCAGTGTAATGGAAGGAATGGCATGCGGAACCATTCCAGTTGTAAGCAATATAGAGGCATATAAACAATACTTAAAAGATGAAGAAAATGCATTTTTCATCAATCCAGATGATTCAAAAGAGCTTACAGAGAAAACAATTTATTGCATCGAACATCCTAAAATAAAAGAAAGGTTTTATGAAATAAATAAAAAAATTATTGAAGAAAATGAAGATTGGAGTAGAAATGCAATAAAGATGGAAGAGTTATATGCAAAAATCATTGAGGAGAGGATGCTATGAAGTTTAAAATACCATTATTTAAAATATATTGGGACGAAGAAGATGTAAAGGCCGTAACTGACGTAATAAGAAGAGGAAGCTATTGGGCTACAGGTCCAGAAATAAAAGAATTTGAAGATAAGGTTGCAGAATTTGTTGGGAGGAAATATGCGGTTGCATTTAACTCAGGGACATCTGCTCTTCATGCAATTCTTTTAGCTTATGGGATTGGGAAAGGGGATGAAGTAGTAGTTCCTTCCTTCACTTTTATTTCAACTGCCAATGCACCTTTATTTGTAGGAGCAAAACCTGTTTTCGCTGAGATAGAAGATAAAACATATGGGTTAGACCCAAAAAGTGTGAAAGAGAAAATTACTAAAAAGACAAAAGCGATTATGCCAATACATTACGGCGGATCCCCGTGTTTACATATAAAAGAACTAAAAGAAATTGCAGAGGATAATAATTTACTGCTTATAGAAGATGCTGCTGAATCTCTAGGAGCCAAAATAGACCATAAAATGGTGGGCTCCTTTGGAGATGCTGCCATGTTTAGTTTCTGCCAAAACAAAGCTATCACAACCGGCGAAGGTGGGGTGATATTAACAGATTCAAAAGAAATTTATGATAAATTAAAGTTGATATCCTCTCATGGAAGGGTAGAAGGTGCCAACTATTTTACTTCATCGGGACAAGTAGATTACGTAACCTTAGGCTACAACTTCAGAATGCCAACAATGATAGCTGCATTAGGTATTTCTCAACTCAAAAAGGTAAATAAAATAGCAGAAATGAGAAGAAAAAACGCAGACTATTATACAAAAAATTTAGAAAAAATTGATGGAATTAAGCCGCCTGCTTCTCTAAGCAATTTTTTTCATGTTTACCAAATGTACACCATACAGATTGAAAATATATTAAGAGATGATTTAAAGAATTATTTAGCGGAGAAAGGAGTCTCTAGCAAGGTTTATTTTGATCCAGTGCATCTAACTAAGTTTTATCGAGAAAACTTTAGTTTTAAGGAAGGAGATCTGCGTGTAACAGAAGAAATATCTAAAAAGGTTTTGACATTACCAATGTATCCTATGCTGGAGAAAGAAGAAATTGATTATGTTACAGATGCAATAAAACAATTTATGGAGGAGAAAAATGAATAAGGAAAAGGTATTGATAACTGGAGGAGGGGGATACATTGGCTCTGTATTGGCAAGGATGTTATTGAATAATGGATACAATGTCCGTATATTGGATAAATTTACTTTTGGGATTGAGCCAATAGCTAGCATTATAAACCATCCAAACATGGAAGTGGTGATAGGGGATATTAGAAAAATAGGCGATCTAAAGAAAGCAATTAAGAATATTGACCATATAGTTCATTTGGCGGCTATAGTTGGCGATCCTGCATGCAGTGTACAAGGTGATATTGCAGTCGAAACGAATTTTTTATCAACTATAAGGTTGGCCAGATTAGCAAGAGAGAACGATATTAAAAGATTCGTATTTGCTTCCACATGCAGCGTATATGGCACTAGTAATACCGATATTGTGAATGAGGAATCTTCAACAAATCCCATCTCATTGTATGCAGAAACAAAGTTGGATGCAGAAAAAGAATTGTTAGCATTACTAAGTAACAAGCCCGCATTAATTATCCTAAGATTTGGAACTGTTTATGGATCATCTCCAAGAATGAGATTTGATTTGGTTATAAATTACCTCACTAAAAAGGCATTGCTTGATAAAGAAATTAAAATTTTTGGTGGGGAGCAATGGCGTCCTTTTGTCCATGTTGAAGATATTGCAAGAGCCATCAGCCTTATTTTAGACGCTGATATTGAAAAAGTCAAGGGGGAAATCTTTAATGTCGGTTCAACAAATGAAAACTATAAGATGAAAGATATAGGAGAAATTGTAAAAGAGTGTATACCAAAAACAAATGTTGACATAGTCAAAGAAATTCAGGATAAAAGATCATATCGTGTATCTTTTGAAAAAATTGAAAAGGATCTTGGCTTTTCAAACAAGAAAAAGGTAGAAGATGCAATAATGAAAATAAAAGATGCTATTAAAACAGGGAAAATTACCAATCCAGATGACTCAATTTATTACAACCACAAAGGAGGTTAAAATGGAAGAGAAATCCAAAAATTGGAAATTTCCAGAATTCGATGAAAAAGGTATGACTAAATGGAATTGGATGTGCCAATATCATGAAAATCTGAAGCTAGGAAAATATGTAGATATTGGTGCTTTCACATATATAAATGCAAGATATGGTGTTGAAATAGAGGATAATGTCCAAATTGGCTCTCATTGTTCCATATATTCCCATTCTACCATAGATGATAAAAAAGGAAAGGTAATCATAAAAAGAAACGCAAGAATAAGTACACATTGTGTTATCATGCCAGGAGTTAGAATAGGTGAAAACTCCATTGTTGGAGCATTTAGCTTTGTAAATAGAAATATTCCTTCAAATGTTGTTGCTGTTGGTGTGCCTGCAAAAATAATAAAAAAACTGAATGAAAATGTCCAGAAAGGATGATAAGATGGATTTGGAAACAATGCTATTCAAATTAAAAGTCTTGCTATATAATATTTTTGAGAGAGAAATAGATATAGAGGAAACGAGAAAAAGATATA
>CAYLKT010000102.1:0-4499 GCA_964384305.1 uncultured Thermoplasmatales archaeon
AAATTGGAAAATGGAATGGTTATATAGCGTTATTAATAGTTTGTATAATGCTGATGGGCGTGTTGTTACCAGTTACACAAGCAGTGGATATTAACCGGATAGAGGGTTTTGATAAAGGACCATCCTACACATCTGTTATACCAATGAAAAAAATCACATTCATCAACTATGATGAAGAAGGTTATCTAGATGATTATGCATACCTTGCTTCAGTTCCCACTGCTGTGTTCAATGATGGGGACAGATTGTTCTCTCATCCATTGCTGTTTTATCAAGATGAATATCCTGTTGAGGAAGATAAGGATAGATCTTTGAATGCTCGACAAGGACTTGATTATTTCATGGAAGATTGGATGGAATACTGTAACGGTCAACTGGATCAAATGACACTTATAAATGTCCCAAAAGATAAGGTTGATCAATGGGGGGCAAGAGAATACACACTAATAGAACAGGATAACCCATATGCAATTGCCAATGAACTCGCATTAAATGACTGGTCATATAGTGATGATGCAGTTATTGCTGTGATAAAAGAACAATATGATAACCCAGTGATACAAACTGAGGGAGAAGTTAAGGGTAGTTTAAAATCATGTGAAGTGGGTAAAAAACATTTTAAAGTTCAAAGCCCAATGATTGGAACTGGTGCAACTTATCAGTCTTTTGAGATTAATGACCGGGATTATAAATACATCGTAGCTAAAATGAGTTGGAAAGAAAAAATTGATTATGATTTACAGCTTTATGATGACCAATTAGGAATGGTTCAAGCAGCTGCTGAAGATTTCAAAAATCCTTATCCATGGTATGAACTGGTTGGTTCATATATTCATAATTACGGGGGCTGGGAGGTTAGTGTGAGTGCAGTTGCAAAGAAATCAGCTGGTGATGACAAAGGAAAAATGGAGAGCATGTTTTTCAATCCAACTCCTAAAACAACCGGTCTTTTTTCAAGTAACACTGTAGATATAGATATTGTGTTATTACCTGGTGTAAACGTGTCATTTGAAGCAACTCCCTATGGCTGTAGGGATATAGATATTACTTTAAAGTGGGATAATCCTGGTGTTGAACTTGGTTTTACGGTTCTTGATCCAATAAAAAATGAGATCGACTCTACCTTTTCGCTGGATGAAGTTGCAATGAAACACCTTGTTGATCAAACCGAGACAAACGAAGACGATAATGAAGTCAGCATTCATCTTGAAAAACTCGGCGAGTGTGGCGAAGGTGAAAACTATTCTGTTTGTGTGTTTAGTCTAGAAGATATCCATATCGGGGTCGATTTCACTCTTGAATATAGTTGGAGTCAGAATTTCACAAAATCAGAGGGTGATGGTATAGAATCCGCTGCGAATGGAGCAGTTCTTGCTAGTAGCTTAAATGCCCCGTTGCTTTATACATCCCCTTCGAATCTTCCTGAAATGACAGAGGACGTACTTTACAAGCTTGGTGCTAAAAATATTTATTTAGTAGATTTTGGAGGACATCTTTCTAAAAAAGTTAAGGATGAACTAAGAAAAATCACCAACATAAAGAAAGATTACAGAGAGCCTTTAGATCTTTATAATGAACTAAGAAATCGCACTGGTGCAAATGACGTCATATTTTCAACTATGGAGCCATGGGATTATTGGTATGTCGCTGATGTAAAGTGGAATACACAAAGAGCATCAGCTGGAGAATATCCTGGTGCTTATCACTTTGGTCCAGCTGCTTTTATTGCTGCCCATCATGGAAGCCCAGTTATCATAGTAGATAATCATCAGAAATTATCTCAAGCAATTTCTTGGCCAACGGATTGGTGGTTTAAGAACTCAGAGGATAGATACGTTGAACCTTCATCAGGAGGAATGACGTTAACTGCCAATAGAGCTTATGATTTTTTAGAGGAATATGGATTTGGAAAAATAGAAAATGGAGGACCTGAAAAACAGGATCAGGAGGTAATAATAACAGTTGCTGGTCAATTTGACATTGGCATTCCCTGGGATCGAAGTTTCTTAGGTGCAGCTCTACCTGGTCGTTTTTGGGGCTCGCCCGTGGATTCTGCTTATGCTATTAGTAGAAATGTTTTCTATCCTGCCTTGATTTTTGTAAACCCGGGTATGAAAAAAGTTACTCTCACCCAGGGTAGTGAGAGTACTACAAAGATAATTGGTGGACGTTTACAAAAACCAATTGGTTACAATCTTGCAATAACTACACCAATGAAAGAAGAAGAATTTGAATACCCCGTACTCCAGGTTTACAATTCCTATGTTTATCGATATAACGAGGAAAAGTGGAAGCATTTTAATTGTAAATATGCAAGAGCTGATGGAATAATACCCTGGGACACCCCGTCACCTGATCCAATTGATGACGGTGCTGCTCACGGTAAAACTGGTGCATATTATCCAGACATTAGTGAATCAGAAGTAATTCCATTTTATTGTGACAGGGCAGGATACGATAACGTTTATTCAACTAATTTTGACTACATCTCCAAAAATCTTAATGAGGGTGTTATTTTATGGGTTATCAATGCTCACGGGATGTTTACACATGGAGGTTATCTAGATCTTTGGAATCCTGACAGCCCTTTTGCTCATGAAGAAAACCCTTGGAGGACATATGAGCGAATTCCTTTAAAATTTGGGCATCTAGATGAACTTATACGATGGCTAGGATTTTATTCTTCTGAAATACTAGAACTCGAATCAGGCACAGAAGTAAAAATCCTTGATTTGTTGGCAAATCTACCTAGTGTTCCATTTCAGTTATTCCCAGAATATGGGTGTACAGAAAATCCTGATGTTCAATTTCTTAACCCGCAATTAACGCTCCTATCGAGACTATTTCAACCTATATTTACTTTACAACTTTTTGATGTATGGGGCCCCTGGCCATTTATGATATATAGAGACAGAGTTATTCACCCTTTTAAGACTATCAAACAAGGTTTACCTTTTTTTAATTTCGCTGATGGAGATGGAAAAGTACTTCACTCTTCCCCAACTGGTGGTCGAACTGTAACATCTCATACGACTGGTGTTGATTTTGATGATGCATTGGGGAACCTTCATAGTTGCGGTATAAACACAATTTCCTGTTTACCAGCTAACACCTACCTGCATTTAACATGGATGAGACATGGTTCTGTTTATCAAATTATTGATCCATGGACAACCACAGACTGGGCTGGAGTTTGGCAGCAGATGTTGATAAAACTATTTGCTATGGGTTACACTGTCGGAGAAGCATATGAACGTGGTATAAGGGCGTGTGGACCAGAATATCCAGTTGGACATTATTGGTGGGACGTCTGGGAAAATGTATGCTTCTATGGTGATCCAAATCTAAGAGTGTTTGTACCCAGTACGGAATATACATCAGATAGTCGTGGAGGGAATCATTGGACTCAAAAAGAAACTGAACCACTTAGATATGATGAAGATCTTTCCATTAATGGTCATATGCCATATGGTGCAACAGAATATCCACATGAAAAAGAGCCGGAACCCATAATTTCTTTTTGGTTTATGGCAATCATTATTATTCTGGCAATCGTAGTTGTTGCAATAACTATCATCTTCAAAAAGACCAAGAAAAGGTAGAACAAAAGGGGAGGAGATTTATCGCCCCATTTCCTACTTTGTAATTACATACAAATTTATATAATAAATTATATATACCTAGTATACTGATATAAAAACATAGGGCCAGGGGGACTAATATATGTTAAAAAAATTACATAAATTAAATAATCTAATGGCAATATTAGTGGTAGTTATAATGCTTGTTGGAGCTGTTTTACCATCTGTTATTGCCGATAACGAAAACCTTCGATACAACGGGTTTACAAAAGGTGTTTCTTGGCAGCCTAGCATTTCTATGAAAAAAACAACGTTTGTAAATTTCGATGGCGAAAGTCTAATTGATGATTATGCCTATCTTGCTGCCGTTCCAACTTCAGTATTTTACGACAAGAATGGAGAACGCATTTTTTCAAATCCGCTCCTGTTCTATCAAGACGAACATTCATCTGAAAAAGACAAGGAACGTTCTTTAAACGGACGTCAAGGAATTGACTATTTTATGGAGGATTGGGTGTCTCACTCGAATGGACGTCTCGATCAAATGACATCAATTAACGTCCCAATGGAAAAACTAGACAATGACTGGAAGGCAAAAGAATATACATTGATAGAAAGCGATGACCCATATGAAATAGCAAGCGAGATTGCTCTACATGATTGGTCATATTCTGATAATGCAGTGGTTGCAGTAATAGAAGATTCATTTGAAAAACCCGATAATAGAACATCGGGAAAATTAACTGATTCAATATCATATGGAAATGGAGTTCTGACAGAAAATTTCGAAGTCCCCAAAACTAATCAGGTATATCCAGAGTACAACGAGTTTTACGTTCCTGACGGATATAAGTTCTTGAAATTAAGATCGTGGTATCCATGCTTTTATTTTAGTGCGGGTGTTCCTGGATTTGAAGG
>CAYLKT010000103.1:0-4480 GCA_964384305.1 uncultured Thermoplasmatales archaeon
AGCAGATCTCCAAGTATGTTACCTGCATTCCATGTATCGCCTGCACCAGTTGATCTATATTTTCTAGCAATATCTGGAGTTGGTACAACAATACATTTATCTGTAACAGTGCAAGTAAAACCTGAAGTATGAAGATCAAGCCGAGCAGGTATCTTTTCTTTTAATGAAACAGCAGCGTTTATAATTTCTTCATCTGAACTAGTTTCAATATTGGCATAGTGTTTTAATTCGTTTTCATTAAGTCCCAGTATATCTAAATTGCGATCTGCCAGTACATCTTCCATAAGGGTAGCAATTTCATCAATTCTAGGCGATGGGTCACCGGTATCAAAAAATGTTTTAGTTCTATGTTGTTTTGCAAATTGAAATGTTTTTTTTGCAAGATCTGTGCCCATATGATTTAGATTCCAACAGAGCACACAGACCATATCTGCATTTGAAATCAAGTTTAAATCATTATCATCCAACATATCAAATGAAAAATCAGATGCTGATCCAATATCGCCAATCATAACATTTGTATGTTTCTCTCCAAACTCAAGTGCCGTTGTAATCGATAGTTTCCCATCTGTTTTAACGCCTGAGAGGTCAACACCATGTTTTCCCAAGAAATATTTTAAAAGATGTAGGCCAAGTTCATTAGTTCTACTAATAAGGTGGGTGCTAACTCCAAGATGTGCAAGGGCAAGAGCCGTATTGGAAGCATTTCCACCAGTATTGATCATCTGTGAAATACCCGGGAGATTTCCCCCGCCTTGGTCATGTATTTTTTTGATTTTATCAAAAGTATTTTCATATTCATCAAACGTTACAAAATGATCAACAAAAAAATCTGGAAGCAACACAACTCGATTAGCATTTATCTGTCTGGTATTAAGCTGTTTGAGCTTTTCTAGGAGTCTGTATTTCAATTCCTTATCTACCATGTGTAGCGGGCCAAAAAAAAGATATGCCACTCGTGTTTATTTTAGTTTGTAAATATTTTATACACAAAAATTTTATGGGGGTAGAAGAGGGAGGTCAAGAAACAAGAAGAGGCAAATCAAAAAGTCTTGACCCCACCTCCACGTTGGCAAAAATTCAATCTAATCTATGTTATTCTCTCTACGGCATTATATTTAAGCATATCTTATAAAAATACCAAAATGCAAAATGTATCGTTTTGACGAAATTGCATATAATCGTCAATAGCCGATAAATAGATACGTTATTGGTAATGTGAATACTCATCTGCATATTCACGTATAGGTACTACTACACTAAAGGTATAAATATTAGCTTAATAATCATAAAAGGCAACTCTAATAAATAAAAAGATAAGGAGAGGAGTGAGAGATGGAAGAAATGATAAGGAAAATAGGAAGTTGGCTATTTCTAATAGGAATACTACTTTCTGTAGTAATTGGTATAGTTCTAGGCGCAAACATTTGGGAAATGCAATGGTGGGTTACTGCACTCTTAGCAGTACTGGGATTCGTTGTTGGAATACTGTCATTCTTTGCAGTAGGAACAATAACCCATGAAAAAGTACCAACATTTTTAATTGCAGCATTAATGCTGGTTGGTATTGGAGCGACAACAAACTTCTTTGAGAACATAGAAATCATAGGCCCATACTTTACATACATTGCAGGAATGCTTGCAGTGTTTGTAGCACCGGCAGCGGGACTTCTTGCAATCAGAGCAATATGGGACACTGGAAAAACCGAAGAAATAGACATTGTAAAGAAAGTAATAAACAAATAGTCATGGGATACAAAATCCCATTTTTTTTATTTTTTTAGATTGCTCGGACAAATCAATTATTCCAATAATTTAAAAACCATTTATACACACTTACAATAGTCATGGTTGCCAAACCAGCGCCAAAACCCACTAGAACTATGGCTATCGCAGGCATTTACTTCTTCACCACCACAGAATTTAAATCGATTTTAACAATCATTTAGATCACCGTTCTGATTTAATGCAACCAAGGAAAACGTGCCATAGTTGAACATTATCATGTTATAATGTGTCGTTAATATTATTTAATACTTTCTTGAAAAAATTACATTATGGCACATTTTAGTAGAATTCTGCATTAAAAAAATTAGAATGTGGGGCACATGTACTACATTTTATACATTACAAGTCCTGAAAGCATTTTTGGCAGGAAATAAGTTGACTTCTGAGGCATATGTTCTCCTGCATCTGCTATTGCTTTTAATTCTTCGATTTTAGTAGCATTCATCAGAAATGAAATGTCAAATTTTCTGTTTTCAACAAATTTTATCGCTTCACCGTTAACTCTAGTATATTTAACATGATCTTCAAGGTTGTTTTCATCAACACTCAGTATCTTCTCAAGTATGATCTTGTGTAAAATCGAAACATCAAGAGTTCTCCACGTTTTTGACCTTTCAGCTGCAAGTTTGTCCATAACCTTTTCATCTTTTAATGTTAGAATGTAATATTTGCCGGTTTTTGAATACAATGCAAATTTATGTTCATCAATGGTTTTGATATCATTCATTATCTTTTTACCAACTGAGTCAAAATTCCCACTTGAAAGATCGATTGATTTTTCTTCAATTGTAAAATACTCTCGAAGTTTTTCTAGAAAGTTATTCATATTTAAATCGGGCATTTTGATGAATCTGTGCGTTGGAAGTATACTCAGGCCTTCGTCAAATATATTTGCTAGAATTACCATGCGATAATTGAATGGGGCATTTTCATCAGTATTGCCAGTTTTTTCCTTTATTTCATTTGCATAATTTATCGCCGTCTGGTATCTGTGGTGCCCATCTGCTATAAATAAAATCTCATTATCTAGTTTTTTGGAGATCATTGATATTACGTTTTCATCCTCGATTTTCCAGAGTTTGTGGTCAAAGCCGTCATAGCCATTTACATCGATAATGGGCTTGTTGATTAGTGAGTCAATTTTTTCCCTTATCTCATCATTTTTATCAATATATAAAAGTTGTATTGGTTCAAGATTTGCATGACATGCTCTCATCAAGTTTAACCGATCCGCCTTTGGTTTCGATAGAGTTCTTTCATGGGCTTTAACCAGTTTATAATTTGGATCTAGTTTCAAGAGCGTAAAAAATCCATTCATTGTTTTTGTTTCGTTGTCGTGCTCGTAGGTAATTTTATATGGAAAAATTGCTGGTTTATCTGAAGCTTTTAAAAAATCTTCATTTTTCCATTTTTCAAAGAGCTCTTTTGCCCGTGTATACCTGTTATCTTTATCTGTATCTACAGGATTCGTTTTGTTTAGAATAAGTCTAACAAAATTATGAGAGTCCTTCTTATAAAGTTGATCTTGCATTTCTTCAGATATAATGTCATATGGTGGAGACATTACATTTTCAATGTTGTGCATTTTTTCTTGATTGTACATGATGCCTTTAAACGGCTTAACTTCAACCATGATAATATGTCTCCCTACAGATTTTAATCTTGAATATGATTGGTTGTTAAAAAAGTTGCTAATAATGAAAGATAACACTTAAGATGTACTTTCCGTTGCTTTCTTGAAATGACCAATACGTTGAAAGACAAAAAGATACTACTTACTTCAAAAAAAATTATAGAAGAATATAGCCTGTGCGATCACTGTATAGGTAGAATTTTTGCAAAAATTAATTGTGGTACCTCAAACGAAGAAAAAGGAAAGACAATACGGAAAAATTTAGGAGTGGCAAAAGAAACAAATGTTTCTGAATGTCAACTTTGTGAAGGGGTTTGTGGAGAAATATCCCATTTTGTAGATTTGGTATTAACTGAACTTGAAGGCTATGAGTTTGAAACTTTTTTAATTGGATCGAAAATTGATGAGGGCATTCTAAAAAAAGAAGCGAAAATTTTCGAATTTGCAAAATCAGAATATGTTGAGAGCATTAAAAATGAAGTAAATAGGGAAATGGGAAAAATTCTCGAACCGAAACTTTCGAAAGAAGTAAATTTTGAAAATCCGACAATTATGGCTATAATAGATACAGCATTCGATGTTGTTCATTTACAGATAGCTTCTTTGTTTATTTACGGCAGATATAACAAATACAGCAGAGAAATTCCCCAGACGAAATGGTTTTGCAGAACATGTAGAGGAAAAGGGTGCAAGAAATGCAATTATACTGGACAGCTGTATAGCACAAGTGTCGAACAGCTCATCGCAGAAAAATTTTTGAAGGCAACAAAAGGCGAAGACGAATCGTTTCATGGATGCGGGCGAGAAGACATTGATGCCAGAATGCTTGGAACTGGACGACCGTTTGTTCTAGAAATTAAAAATCCATGCAAAAGAAATCTTGATTTATCAAAAATTGGGGCAGAAATAAACAAAGAAAACAAAGACGTCATTAAAGTAAGTAAATTACGTTACTCAAATAAGGACGAAATTGTACGCATTAAAGCTGCCAAGTTTAGAAAAACGTACAAAGTCAAATTAAAATGTGAAGAGCTTATAGATATAGAAAAATTTATAAAG
>CAYLKT010000104.1:0-4454 GCA_964384305.1 uncultured Thermoplasmatales archaeon
TTGCTGCATGATAGAATGGATGAGCGAAACATACTTGAGCACCAGTAAAACCGACTATTCTTGATAACGAACCAGCTGATGTGTGTGGCGCAAGTCCAACAGTTAGATGGCCCGTAAGATCTTCTAGTTTTTTTATGTTGTAGAAACGTCTCATTTTATAGAACTTAACAAGGAGGTCATCTATGAATTTTGTAACATTGTAAAAGTGTTCTGCACAAGATTTTGAAATAATTACGTCCTGTGCTTTAAGTTCACATATTTGATTGTTGTTTTCAAGTAGATTTCCCAGATAATCTTTTGTGTAACCGAGCTCGCCAAGTCTTTCTATCGTTACTCCGATTTCCTTTGGTTTGAAGTGAGTTAGCGGAGCATCTGTCATATCAAAACGTACTGTTCCATCTTTGAACACATATACTCCATGTTTGGCCCTTAGTATCCCTTTTTCAAGAGGTTCGGGGGTTTTATGTTTTGATATGGTTCCTATTACGCCTTTTATTGTCTCCGGCAGCATTCTTTCGTTGATGTTCTTCTTTGCGATTGATAGTTCTTTTGCTAGGTTTATACTCTGGGTTTCAATTCGCCCATTACCTACTTGCGTATGTGCTCCACATGTACAAAACAACTTATACGTTTTTTTACCACATTTTGGACATATGCGTATTCCTGCTTCAACGTCTATTTTTCCTTTCTCTGCTGCCTTTTGTATTAGTCGTTGGTTTCCACCGTAGTTTCCTACAGGGAATAATACGTGTGGCGGCGGTTTCATTTTTCGTTCTGCCGCTTTTTCTGGCCGTCCCATACGTGTTCCTATGCGGAATGGCGCTCGTGGTTTGACAGCGATTCCTGCTAGTTTTGTAACAAGAGTGTTGACGTCTTCGTTTCCTTCTGTATTTTTTAGTGCCTCAGCCCGTTTTGTTTCTATTATTTTTTTGTCTTTGAGCTCTAAGCCACAGCATCTTATGAGCGGATATGCATATTTGTCTATCATAACTGTTTCTTGTTTTTGTTGATGTAGTGCCCCTAGTTCGATTAGTATACTTTTTATTTCATTGTTTCTTGGTAAAACTAGTGATTTGTTTTCATCTAATTTTCCATGGTCTTTAACGAAATTTGATAGTTTTACGACGTCCTCAATAGCTATATCATGCCAGAAAAGATTATAGTTGGGGTGTAGTGGGACGTTGTACTTTGCTGACATTTCAAAAGCATCCATTACAGTTGGCTGTTGTAAATCGATTTTTCTTCCAAAATCTTCTGTTATCCTTTGTTGTGTTTTTTCATCAGCATCTTTCACACTTTGGAAAGCATAGTTTTTTGGTAGTAGATTTAGCGTTTTTTGTAGATCCTGTATCCACCATTCATAAACATAACTTGAGTCCGGCAGTAAGGAGTTGTTTTCTATGAATTCTCCAAAAGGTATGAGTATTTCTCCTAGATCTATAATTTTTTCAACATCGTTTCTAACATGTTTTACATCATTTATTTGGATAAGATCTCCATTTTGCAGGAGTACTATTGGCCCTTCTATCGTGGTACATGGTGTTCCTATCGTACCTTTACCTGGCCGTTCTGTTTTTATTTGTGTTCCTACTGCGACAAAACTATCGAGGATAAACATTGTCGCAGGGTTTATTGCAGTAGATGCAAGCCCTGCAGTTCTTGCCCGCCCATATCTTAGCCTAAATCCACCTTTTCTCGAAGGATGAGAAAATACGGGCCTTCCTGCAATTACTTCGCCAATATATTTTGTAGATGGTAAAATTTCTGGGATTCCTTCGCCATTTGTTTCATTTCCTCCATTCTTCTTAGCAACAAAAATATCTAAAAAATCCCATCCTTTGAGTTTTAGTTTTTTAACATGTTTTAAAAGTTTAGGCGCCTTGAGACATAAACCTTCTGCAATGACAAGACATGCACCACCCCTAAGTCTATTGGTGCCAACCCTGGGGAGATCACGATAACCTGTCACCTCCTCATCTTCAGTCCCTTCACCATTAATACATATTGGACAATTCCTTACGATTTTATCTATTTCGTCAACGGATGGTGTATACTGCAAGTGTTGTGCTCTTTTATATAGTGGGATTTCTTCTTTATACCGCTCTATTTCTCCATCGGTTGGTTGATATTTGCCTATACCCATTTCTCTTCGTACTACATCTGCAATAAGCACACTCATTGCCTGGCCTGTACCACCTGCACTTCGTATTGGCCCGGAGAAATATAGATCTACGTAGTTACTTCCATCTTTGTTTTTCCCTAGTTTTACCTCGGCTATCCCTTCCAGTGGTGCAACAAGTACACCTTCTGTGAGTATTGCTAGGCCTGTTCGTATTGCCTGGTCAAGGGCATCTCCCGTACTTTTAAACTTGTAGGTTTTTCCTCTTCCTATCTCTTTTGCTATTTCAAGACTGACCAGTTCACGGTTTTCGATTTTTTTTGTTACCTGTCGTATTCTCGGTGCTATTTTTTTTGGACCCACTAATTGCTCCACTCTTGCTGCAAGATCAAGCGCCTGAGGGATTTCTACTGTGACTTCTGGATCAAGGCCTTTTTTTCTTGCTTCCGTAGCCACCGCATAACATTTGTCAAGATCCTTCTGCAAACTGCCAAAATACTCGCGCATATCCGAGCTAACTGCAAGATTTTTGGATAGGTCCCCACCCATAAGTAACCACTCTAAAAATGATAGAGGTTGATATGCAAAAAGAATGTTTAAACGTTTGTATTTTGAGCATATTTGATTTAAAATTTTTGGTTAAAATCCATCATAGTTACACTTCCAGTCTTTAGATCAACTATTGGAAGTTTTGCAGGATCCGGCATAAAATTCAGCATCTTTTGATAAGAAGTTTGGGCCTGCCAACTTGACGCATTAATTAGCGTTACACCTCTGTATTCCCCAATTGTTGCAAGATGCACATGACCCGTTACAAAAATATCAGGAATTTTATCTATCAACATATAATCAAGATGTTCTGGAGCGAGAGGAGTATAACCACCATATACCGGTGCAAGATGATGTTTTTTGAGCATTGTTTTCATAACTTCAACGGGCTCGTTATACTTCAGTTGTTGTATATTTGTTGAGAAATCCAGAAGGCTTTGTCCATGGTAAGATAGAATTTCTACACCATTTAGAGAGAAGTAACAGGGATTTCCAACAAAAGTTATATCTTTCCCTGAAAAAAGATCTTGTATCTCCTTCTCAAAAGCTGGTTGTGGCTCTGCAGGCCTTACTGCATCGTGGTTTCCAGGTTGCATTACAATAGATATATGGTCAGGTATTGCACTAAGTTGTTCAGCTAAAAATTCATATTGTCTATAAACATCAGTTATCGAGAGCTCTTTTTCTTGACCAGGATAAATCCCTATGCCATCCACCATATCTCCCGGTAAAACAAGATACTTTATTTTTCCAACAACAGCTCTTTGTCTAGCATTACCCATCTCACCATTTATCCATCTCAAAAATGCATTCCATTCTGGCATCATAAATTGATTGCTGCCTATATGAATATCTGACAGAAAGGCAGCACAGATGGGGGTTTCTGATTTATGCCCCCCATTTTGCATACTGATATCAGGAAAAACAATATTTTGAATTACAACTAAGTCTCCGTTTTTACTTATCTGCCCCGTTACTCCTATAATCTCGTCATAAAGAACTTCCTTTGCCGGCACCATTAGGTTTCTATTGTTTTTTAGTGCAATGCATGTAGCAACACCGCTTTCATCCTCCAATTCTATTAGTCGATGCCCATTTACAGTCGTTCGTACATCTTTTACTATACCTATCATCTGTACTTCTTTTATGTCATTTTTTCCTATCCGGTTTATTGGAAGTGCATTTGCAAGTTCGCGCCTTTGATGTTGTAAGATTTTTCTTAGAACCCCATATCTATTTCTAAACAGCTTTGTAAAATCACTTGTTGTTCCTTCGCAGGTGCTGTTACCAGTTACATCTTTCATTATCTCTATTTCAGAATCATATTCTTTTGATATCGGAGCCCAGTTTTTCATCTTTTTAGACTCAAAGACCTGTGGAAGAGAGTTTTCTTCTTTCTTGTCGAAGGCTTCAAGTTCCCCAGTTGTTTCAATTTCAGTTACATCAAGTTCTAAGCCTTCATGAACTGAATTTTGTTCTAAACCTGACCCATACATAGTAGAGAGTACTTTGTTTTGAAGATTTTTTTCTTGTATATCTTTCTTGGTCGGCTCAGGTAAAGTTTCAATTTTTGCAGATTCTTCAATTTTTTTAATTTGATCGGTTGTTAAGACAAGAGGATATTCCATTAAATTCTTAGCAATAAAAGTTGTGAAATCTCTTGGATTCTCTTTAGACATTATGTACTCTAGAGTATCTGGTTGAATGAATGTTCCATGTTCTGAAAACAACTTTATGATTGACTTCATTTCCCCTATCCCGCAAAAAAATACCATGCTGGATTTTT
>CAYLKT010000105.1:0-4423 GCA_964384305.1 uncultured Thermoplasmatales archaeon
ATTGTAAACACCGTGCCTACTTTTGCAGTATCACCACTTGGATATGTAAGATTATTAATACCACTAGTAGCAGCAGCATCCCACGTACCTGAATTTCCGGCCGCCGTTTGCCATGCTCCAGATACCTGAGACCAGGTTATCCCCGCGTCTGCCAACGCTATTTTGTAAGACACATTATGGCCGTTTGTAGCAGACCAACTAGCGGACATTGTCTTTCCAACAGATGTTGGTGTTGCCATTTGGTTTACATACACAAACACTGTAGCAGCTATAGCAACCGTTATTGCAACCATAAGAATAACTCCAATAACAGCAGAAACTGCTTCCTCACCTTCTCTAAATTTTCTATTTGCCTTCATATTTCCCATTCTCTCCTAGCTATATTTCAAGCTTTTCAATTATTTATTAGCAGATAACACAAATGGTATAAATAGTTTTTGAATTTTCTCCACTATCCAACAGCATCCAACAGCATCCAACAGCTAAACTTTTTGTTGCTGTGTCTGGCCCAATGCCTCTACACCACCAGTGTTAGCAACTATGATAGTTCAGCATACTTTTAGTAGTATTTAAGTCCTTATTATTATAGTAGAGCTCAATATAAAAATATCTTCTTGAATGTCCTACCGGGGACACCCACCATTGTTCATAACTATCAAAGACGGCAGATACCAACCATCTTTCATATATGAAATGTATATGAAATTACTCTTTACTTCTACGCATAACAACAATAGCAACAGAAGAAAAAATAAAGATCATACCATCCATTCACCTTCATTTCACAACAAACCCACTTACAAACATCGACCGCTATCCTTCATATATGAAAGATAGCAGTTCCAGCCCTCTTTTTTATCAAGGACAGCAGGCGAATCATATATCAACGATGGCAGAGAGGAACACGAGATTCGGCAGGCAGGTATCATCAAATCAACAGAGATTTTATCTCTTATCCCTACAAATGGGAAACAGAAGAAATCATCAAAGAACAAGACTTTTGCACTTTTCACCATCGGCCCCATAGACTTTAGGAGAAAGACAAATGTTCTAGTTAACAGCAGTTCTCCTTATTATTCAAAAAATGCAAAAGTTTTGAAAGAAATCAAGAAGAAAGGCTACAGTTTTTTTTGGCTGACATATTATAGATAAGGCATTTGATTTTCGAATAGTTCTGTGGCTATAATCCGTAGGTGGCAGCTTTATTTGCAAGCCTAGAAATTACGATAATTTAGTGCCATTACTATATATGAATTCTAACCTGCATAACACTCTTGGCACGTTTTCTTTATGGCAGGTTAGATGTTTCCTTGAAACTGGTGATTATCCTTTTGTATATTCTTTTTAGGTTGTGATCCCTGACTTTTGAGATATATGTTTCAACATCTTTGAAAAGTTGTTCTTTCGTACAAACCGGCCCCAATATTCCATCTATTTTTATCGATGCTAAGGAATCTTGATGTCCCTTATGGGTATAGATTACGTTAACATCAAGCGAACTGAGGTATTGGACTAGAGTTGCTGACCGATATGATCTTTTATTTTGCAAAGAAACAATCCTATCAGAGACATTAATCGTTTTTGACTTCTCCTGCACAACAATTTCAAGGATTCTTGTAGCACTCCATTCTATACCATAGTGACGGGCAGCTGTGCTTAGAGCCCAATACCATTTCTTCCTGCCATAATGAACGTCAAATAAAGAAGTAAAGAAATCTTGTTTTCCCCGTATAAAATGACCTTTTCTCTCAAGGCTTGTTGGAATATAGTAAATGCCTCTGAAGAACGTTGGTATGATATACAACGATGAAAGGGCTTTTTGAAGCGAATAACTCTTTTTAATCTGGTTTGACCTTATAAACTTCCCGCTGCCAAAGAGATTAACGAAATCTTGATAACCAGTTATGTAACCACCTCCTGAATTTTTCAAACTCATCATATGGGAGACTGGTAACTTGCGTCATTGTTTGGAAGATGAGCAAGTCCTCTTTTGTTGTTTTTTTAATGTCCTTTAATCGTTCATTATAACCATTTTCTATTACTTCACAATCCCGTTTGGGAAATGACAATGTAATATCCGTTTCTTTTTTTATAATAAATAAATCCACAAGGTCACGTGCATCATATAATGATCTGCATAGAAGAGAGGTCATTTTCATCTCTGCATATGTTTGTATGTCAAATACAAGAATCTCCATCTGATCAACGGTTTTTTTCTCTATGCCTGTAAATGGTGTCCCGTCATTGAACACTTCGATTTTTATATTTGGGCCAATCCAAAGTGCCCGTTTATCTCTTGATTTGATTTCAAAACCTTTCCCTTCAAGATTTTTTGCCAAGTTTTTTATTTTTTCCTCTTCGTGGGAGGTTCCAATTGGTTTTGAGTAGGGATCATAAAGATCGATATCCTCTGATGCTCGATATTCCTTGAAGATGGCTAGGTTGAGTGCAGTTCCTCCAACAAAGATCAGATCTAACTTACCGGCTTCTTCAAGGACATACGTCCAATTTCGTTTGATCCACATCCACTTCTCAAATAGCGACATACATTCCTATATGATTAAATTATTTTTAATCTTTTTGGTTTGTTACTTGTCTTGGAATTCATTGCCAGTAGATCACATATGAATGATGGCAGTTTCACCTTATTCTATTATGAACCCTGGCAGGTGAATCATACATGAACTACAGCAGTTGTCACAATTCATCTACGATTTAATAATTCTGTCCCAAAGCCCAGTTGTCACAATAAAGCAGTTATCGCAATCAACAATAGATAGGATTCCGAAACTCGGCAGCTTCAATCTACTTTTTTTATCAACGACGACAAGTATAGTGATTGACCTAAATATTTTGATTTTTCTGAAGGATAAAGATGCTTGCAGCCTACACTCAGCAACTTACGTTCTCGGACAGCATTCTTACGTTTTTATCCTTTGATTTTTGTCTGCTTATGGCTTCTAAATAAACCTCTTTGTTATGTTGTTCAGATGGGTAAATATAATGTTTAATCAATGTGCCAACAATTCTATGTTTGCTTTGAGCCATAATCCCTACTTAGTTAAACGATAGTTTAATATGTTAAACGATAGTTTACTGAGCTATGCTAACCATCTTCAGAAAATTTGTAGGATTTAAAGTTCTAGAATACTTTCTTGCCAATCCTACAGAAAAAACATATTTGAACGAATTGGCAAAGAAATTACAAATTAGTTCAAGAAGCGTTAAAATCTATTGCGATCTTTTTGAAAAAAACGGAATTATTTTACGAGAAATAAAAGGAAACATGCATCTTTTTTCAACAAACAACGATAATTATAGAGTAAAAGAAATGAAACGGGCATATATTTCAAATTTACTTGCAGAAATGAACATCGAGAATATTTCGGAAGGAACTGCATCCGTTGCCATCTATGGCAGTTATGCATCTGGAAATTATGACGAAAAAAGTGATATCGATATTCTAATTATAGGTGATGAACAAAACGTGAACAGAGACATTGCTGTTGAAATCATGAAAAAAATAGATAAGGAAGTTCAGCTCAGCATCATTCCAATAATAAAATGGGAAAAGATGAAAAAAGAAGAAGATCCTTTTGTAAAAAGCATAATAAAGAGTCATATACTGGTAAAAGGAGTTGAACTATGAACTTTAAAGAATGTTTATCTAAAGGAATGATAAGGAAAGATACTTCAGCACCCGAAAGAGTGCAAAAATCGATAGAAATTGCTGATAGATTTTCTTCTTCTGCTAAGAAAAACATTGAAATTGAAGAACTTGAAATGTCAGAACTTGCTTCTTATAATTCAATATTTCACTCTGCCAGATCACTCCCATTCATCAAAGGATATACAGAACGGAGTCATATTTGTGTCATCATCGCTCTGAAAGAACTTTACAATAAAAACCAGACACTAGCTAATCTACTAAATACATTTGATAAAATACGAATCTCAAGGCATAATATTCAGTACGGAGGAGCATTAATAGATATCGAAGAAGCAAATTTTGTATTTAACTTTGCAAAACAATTTCTAGAAACAACAAAGAAAATTATTAACACAAAATGAAAAACAGTAAAATTAACAGTATTTTACCTGATTTTTCTCATGTTAAGCTGTTGATCTCTGCCAGACCCGTCCAAGTTTCTCAGAGGAAATGTGTTGGACCATACAGTTTTACCTGCCTGTCCTTTGAAAAATGAAGATCCATGTTTTCCCAATCAAACTATCAAGAGGCAGTTATTCATGTTTTTCCTTCTTTTTATCTTTATATCTCCAACCGTAACCTGGGTATCTCATTGCTTTGAAATCTTTTAAAAAAATATCAAACGACTTTGAATTACGGAAACGGATTACTCTTACTACTTCTTCTGTTTTTTCATCGAACAACTCTATTCTTTCCATATATTTTGTTCCAACC
>CAYLKT010000106.1:0-2627 GCA_964384305.1 uncultured Thermoplasmatales archaeon
GGAATGATTCTGTATGTGTGTATGTGGAGTATACTAATATCGAGACTATCAATGATTCAGAGTGCGATCTTCATTTAGAATTAGATATCGCTGCTGGTGGTTTTAAGTATTATCCACCAGACTCAAGTGTTAATAAGACCGATGTAGGAAATAATGCTAATTATTGGCGTTTTCCCACCAATGAATCATGGCCTACTGGTCTCTATACCGCCAATTTATACATAAAAGATAATATATCTGGAGGGAGCACATCCGGAAAAACTTATTTCAGTTTGAGTTAAAACAATTTTTATTGTATGGTAGATTGTTGTTTAAATATTTGAGAGATAATGCGCAAGTTAGTTAATCATGTTTATGTAGTACTTTTTACTGGCTATTAGTACTATGTCTCCTGTTGGTTTGTTTTTTCATTTTGACATTTTTACACAATGCCTTTAAATACTATGGGATATAGAGTATACCGTGTCATGTAATGACGCTTAATAGGAAGGTGAAAAAAAATGAGGAGAAAAATAAAAGGAAATAAGACGCTAGTAATGATGACAACCATTTTTATAGCAACTCTTTTTATTGGGGTGACTATGACTGCAGCGGTAGCTATGCATGAGATTAAAGAGAGTACAAGAATAAATATAGTTACAGATGTTAGTGAATGCCCATCATGTGATTGTGGTGGATGTCCCGGAGGGGCAGCTATACTAAATGGACGTTGTGTATGTAGATGCGCACCCTGTATACCTGAAGCTCAACCCGAGATTGGTGGAGTAGTCAATGATGGTGACGATGTTTCATCCGCAAAAGACAACAGTTTAGATTCTGGACGTTCTGTATGTAATAATGATAAAGAATTAGAACAATCATCAGCGTCATCGATAGAATCAAAACAATCTGGAGATTCCGATTTCGGAATAGTGGACGTAATAGAAAAAATACAATCATGTCCAGATTATTGCACAGTAATGTCAAATGGCATATGTGCATGCCCACCTGCACTTATACAATCTACACAAGCAAATGAAAATAATGATGTAGCAGGATATGAAGAAGGCGCATTATCTGTTGGGACGGGTCAAATACAGATGGAAGAACAAATGTCTGTTGGACAACAAGTGGAAACAGATCAGATGCAGATCAGTGGAGTCTGGGAAGGAATACAGTTAGGGCAATCTGAGGAAATGGAAGAAGCATCATCTTCGGTATGTCAAATAGGTTGTTATGAGGTTTGTTATCTCGATGGCGGTTGTGGATGTTATTGTCCTCCTATTGATGAAGATGAAGAGGATGATAGTGAAACTTCTGATGAGATGGAAATGGACATGGACGCGGGATGTGGCGGCATATATTGTAGTCTATACTGCCCATATGGTGCCGTTCCGGGCAGTTGTGGATGTGAATGTCAATCACCATCATTAGAAGATTTACTAGAACAGAGTGAACAGATACAAACTACTAACGATGCTGGCATGGCACAACAACAAGAGGCAGCAGCACAATCCAGTGTATCGTCAAATTTCGGCAGCATGTCTCTATAAACCAACAGGAAGACATTTAATAAAAAGTAGCACCAATTGGTGCTCCTTCTTTTTGTTTTTTTTATATTTTTTGTACCCATCGTTGTAACTTGTTTTTAAAGAAAGAGCTTTTATATGGAATACTATTTTTGATATGGAGAGATGGATACAAAAGTAGCTAATAATAAGCATTTTAAAAAGATAAAACAACTGAAAAGCAGGGTAATTCTGGGTGCGTTATTAGTTATAATGATAATTAGTTTTTTACAGTTGTATGGTTTGTTTATGGACATGTCGTCGTATGAAAAAAATTTAAGTTCTACCAACGATGGAATACAAGATTTGCGGCAAGAGCTAAATGCCACCAACAATGGCTTGGAAGAAACATTCCAAGATATTCAACATCTCAAAAACAGAAGTAAATACAATTTACATAATCCTACCTATGAAGAAGCATATAATTTTATTTTAAATGACACGACAGATGTAAATACATACAATGATTCAAGCTACAATTGCGCTCACTTTTCAAGAGATGTAAATAATAACGCTGAAAAGCAAGGTATGCGTACTGCATACGTAGAAATAACATTAAGATGGCAACCACATGCGATCGTTGCATTTAACACTACAGACAGGGGGCTAGTCTTCTTTGAACCGCAATCTGATGAACTGGTAGAGCTGGAAATAGGAAAAGATTACTGGGCAGAATGTGTTGTTGCAGATTCCCCCGGCTATGATTATAATCCGTTTAATATTGTGGAAAGTTTCACATTATATTGGTAGAAAGGAATGGAAATGAATAACAAAAAAGTTAAAAAAATGATCCTGCTGTTAATAGTATTAATTATCTTGATTTTGTCTTTATGTTATATTTCCTCGGCGGTTGTTATTCCTCAAAAAAAAGAATTGTTAGATATGGCAAAAAGCGAATTGGATTCAGTTAAAACTGAGTTGAATGACACCAAAGATTGTCTAGAGCAAAACTTGTCTGAACTACAAGAGTTGCAACAGGGGGATAAATATACATTACATGACCCACTATATGGGGAAGTAGTGACATTTATTGAAAATGACACATCAACTGATGCAAGCGATGAAATTAACAATGCAAAA
>CAYLKT010000106.1:2727-4387 GCA_964384305.1 uncultured Thermoplasmatales archaeon
ATTTATTGAAAATGACACATCAACTGATGCAAGCGATGAAATTAACAATGCAAAAAATAAAGGTTTGAGGTGCGCTCTTGCAGAAGTCATTATGGGAAAAGAACTCAACATGTACCAATTAATTGCGTTTGATACTGTTGATAATGGAACTGTTTATTTTGAGATAAATACTGATTATAAGGTAATGCCGGAAATTGGAAAAAACTACATAAACTGCGTAGACGGGCATCCATATACAATAAACCGCCTCTTTAATGATACCATAGCAGATATATTATTAATTTGGTAGTCAACAAATGATATTGCTAAAATGGGGGTGTTTTTTATGTTTGGCTTTTTATCTCTTTCACAATGTTTCTTTTTGAAAGCATCTCTTCCATATCTTTAGGAATTGACAGGACATCTCCTTTTTTTAAATTGTAATTTTTTGTGTCAGTTCCAACAAATTCTGGCATATCTTTTATGACAGCCACGATAGGATTTTTGTTTGAGATGATTTTATTCTCTTCCGGAATGTTTTCGATGTTTTCTTCTATTGTCTTTTCTGTTTCAGCCATCCCTTTTTCAAGGGAATTGTTTTCATCTCCCTCAAAAGCTTTGATCCGAGATTTAACCATCAATTCGAGAACGGAGTCAAATAAATTTCTTTCCATCGGTGTAAGATTTTTTAGATTTGGATTTCCGCCTCGTGCCTTAGATGTCGCTGCAAGTAGTATCTTTTTTTCTCTTTGTTCGTAAATGCTTGTTGCAATTTTTTTAGTGTTTTTTATCTCATCGATAAGAAGCTCCTGTATATTTTCAGAGTCTTTATTTTGGAGTCTTTCTTTTATGGAAGAGATATAATTTTGTAGATCTCCGTAAAAATCAGAATGTATATTGGATATTGCTGGAGATGCTTTTTCAGTTTGCTGGATTTTTCTTAAAACTCTATAGTTTATTTCTTCTTCATCCATTTTCAAATATTACATTGATCTCTAGATTAAATAAATTTTGAGTTATAGTTTTATAAGCAAAGTTGTAATTCACACCTAGTGGGTGTAACAACAATGCCTTTTGCAAATGTTAACGACGTAAAGATAAATTTTAATATTGTAGGTAGCGGAAAGCCGCTTCTGTTTATCGCTGGACTTGGAGTTGATAACCGGACATGGATGTTTCAGATTCCGGCTCTTCAAGAATATTTTAAGGTAATAGTTTTTGATAATAGGGGCATTGGAAAAAGTGCTGGTAGCGTTTATCCATATACTATAAAACTTATGGCTGATGATGTAGCGCATCTTTTGAAGCACTTGGACATAAATACGGCTCATATAGTAGGTTCCTCAATGGGCGGGATGATTTCACAGGAGTTTGCAATAAACTATCCTGACATGGTTGACAAGCTTGTTTTGTGTTCGACATCAGCAAAACCAAGAGATACGATAAAAGATGCATTATCTGAGGGATTTAAGGGCATATTAGACAAAAATATTGAAGATATATTGCAGTTAAAGCACAAAAGACCGTTTCTCGAAAAAGTCTTTAACTATCTTGTTCAACAGCTGTACAGCGATAAATTCATAAGAGAAAATAAGAAATTGATAGAAAGTACGGTACAAGAATTCACATCTGATATATCCTACCTAGAAACTTTTATAAAACAAACGAGGGCCATCCGTCT
>CAYLKT010000107.1:0-4334 GCA_964384305.1 uncultured Thermoplasmatales archaeon
GATGGAATTACCATAGGAGATATAGGTTTTATACATGGACACAGGTGGCCAAACAAAGAGGTTATGAATTGTAAGCAAATTGTAATGGGTCACACCCACCCAACAGTGATGCTGAAAGACAGGCTTGGATATAAATCTTATGAGCCCTGTTGGATAAAAGCAAAATTTTCCGAAGTGAAATTAAAAGAAAAATTTCCCGATTCTAAAGACCCGGAACTTCTAATAATGCCAGCGTTTAACCCACTGTGTGGAGGGATCGCAGCAAATAAAGACGGAATAGCGGGTCCAATTAGAAAGATAATGGACATTGAAAATTCGCAAGTCTATCTATTAGATGGTACAGATATGGGAAGATTAGAATGGATCTGATCTATTCATTACACATATTAAATCACGTTTATGCTACTAAAGTTTAGATATCCTTAAATAACACATGTTTTATAATGGGACAAAACAAGGAGCAGGGTGCTATGGAACTAAACATCAATGATAATGTAAAACAATTGATTTCATTTTTAATTTTGGTAATATTACCATTGTTGATTATTTTAGTTGAAGCAATTTTTGGAGTTAAAAATGTACTTTATTATCTCTTACCAGTAACATGGGCAGGAATGGGAATAATACTCTACGGTGCTATTGAATAGTAAATTCTTTGCCACAGAAGAAAATAATAAATATAAAAGCCCATTGCATTTCATAAAATGGCATCAGCTTTTTCGTTGCTAAATCCAAAGATTCAAAAGTTGCTTATCTCTAGAGATATTGAGATTCCTACTGAACCGCAGGTTAAAGCAATACCGCCAATACTTGCCGGAGAGAATGTATTGCTTATTGCGCCAACAGGTCTTGGAAAAACCGAATCGGCATTGCTTCCAATATTTCATAACTTCATAGAAGAGAAAAACGAAATTGGTTCCATAGAAAAAAAGGATAAAGGAATTTCTATTTTATATATAACGCCACTTAGAGCCTTAAACAGAGACATGCTCAAAAGAACAATTGAATGGGGCAAAGAGCTTGAAATAGACATTGCAGTAAGGCATGGGGATACAACTCAAAGCGAGAGAAATCGGCAATCAAAAAACCCACCAGACATGCTTATTACAACACCAGAAACTTTCCAGATTTTATTTACCGGTAAAAAATTAAGAAAATATATTGAATATGTAAAATGGGTTGTAATTGATGAAATACACGAACTTGCAAACGATGAAAGGGGTGCACAACTAGCTGTTGGTCTTGAAAGATTATATGAATTAACAAAGAAAAATGGACACGGCTTCCAAAGAATAGGACTTTCTGCAACAGTTGGTTCGCCTGAGGAAGTATCTAGATTTTTAGGTGGCTTTGAAAATGGACAACCAAGAAAAACAAAAATTGTACAAGTGGACGTAACAAAACATATTGATATAAAAGTTGAACTCACACAAATTAAAAAAACAGATTATAAATTTGCAAATAATCTTTCTATGGATCCTTCTGCATTTTCAACTCTCAGAAGGTGCAAAGAATTAATTGATGATCACACTTCAACACTTTTGTTTATAAATACCAGAGATGGAGCTGAAATTCTTGCATCTCGTTTTCGCATATGGAAAGATGATTTTTTGATAGGAATACATCATGGATCGCTTTCAAAAAATGAAAGGATAACTTCAGAAGACGGCTTCAAAAACGGAAAAATAAACTCCCTAATATGTACATCCTCTCTAGAGCTTGGAATAGACGTTGGAAACACAGATTTTGTAATACAGTACAATTCACCCAGAGAAGTCAAAAGGATCGTGCAAAGAGTTGGCAGGTCGGGTCATAGGATAGGAAAAACATCAAAAGGGCTAATTCTTGCAACATCTCCAGAGGATCTTGCGGAAAGTCTCGTTATTGCAAGAAAAGCCCTCCATGGAGAAATTGAAAAACTAAAAGTTAGGCAAAATCCTCTTTCAGTGCTTGCTAATCAAATAATTTCTATAGCGCTCGAATATGGGAAAATCAGTAGAAATGAAATATATGGCATAATAAAAAGGACCTATCCATTTCATCAACTAAAAAAAGAAATTTTTGATAAAACAGTGAAACAATTACAAAGCCAGAGAAGCATCTGGATAGAAGACGACTTCGTTATAAGAAGAAGAAATTCACGAATGTATTTCCTTGACAACATATCAATGATCCCTGATGAAAAAGCATACATGGCGGTTGATATAAGTTCAAGAAAAAGAATTGGAAAACTTGATGAAAGCTTTGTTTTGAATTATGGTTTTGAAGGAGCCACATTTGTTCTTAGTGGAAGACCATGGATCGTTGTAAAAAGAGAAGATGAAGAGATTCTTGTAGCCCAGGCAAAAGAAATTGGGAATATACCTTCTTGGGCTGGTGAAGACATACCTATTCCCTTTGACGTAGCAGTTGAAGTAGGGAAACTAAGAAGGATGATTTCAGAGAATGCAGAAATAAAAGAATACCCTTGTAATAAACAGACTTTAGCTAAACTCAAAAACCAAATAAAAAATCAAAAAAACCAGGGCTTTGTTGTCCCAAATGACAAAATCCTGACAATCGAAATCGAAGATAAAACAATTGTAATAAATGTATGTTTTGGAACGAAAGTTAACGAAACACTTGGAAGGTTGATTTCTGCAATGCTTGTCCAATCTCTTGGCGAAAGTGTTGGAATAAATAGCGATGCATACAGAATAAATCTAGAAATGCCAAGAAGAATTCATCCAGATAAAATTAAAGAAATAATGTATAATGTAAAACCAGAATCTCTATGGTACATTCTAAACACGATACTTAAAAATTCAACATACATCAGATGGCAGTTAATACACATTGCAAGAAAATTTGGAGCGATAAAAAAGGATTTTGATTACAAGAACGTTGGAATGAAAAAACTTTTTACACTTTTTGAAAACAGTCTCATCTTCGACGAAGCGCTTGATAAAATCATGTGGGAACGAATGGATATTGAAAACTCCCAGAAAATTCTAGAGGAAATACAAAACAATCAGATTCAAATTCACGTTCAAAAATTATCGCCAATTGCCATTGCAGGACTTGAGACAATAAGGGGACTTATGGTTCCTCAAAGGGCAGACAGGACAATTCTTATGGCTCTGAAAAAAAGACTTGATGAAACAGATATAAAACTAGTTTGCACAAATTGCAATTACTCTTGGAATAAAACTGTTGCAAGAGCAGACAATAAACCAAAATGTCCGAGATGTGGAGCCATTAAAATTACAGTCTTGAAACGATACAACGGCAGTCTTGCAAAACTTCTTTCAAAAAAGAATAAAACAAAGGAAGAAGAAAAAGAAGTGAAAAGACTGTACAAAAATGCAAGTCTTGTCTTAAGTTATGGAAAACCAGCAATAATGGCTCTAATGGGTAGAGGCATTGGCCCAGACACAGCTGCAAGAATTTTGAGGAGATATACGATAAAAGAAATCGAAAAATCTGAAGAGATTCAACTAAAATTTTTAAGAGACATTCTAAAATCGGAGTTAAATTATGCAAGAACTAGGGGATTTTGGGACAGCTAAGATAAGAATTTTTAAAAATTAGTCGTGCATTTGTAAGTTAAGAATTGAAAAAATGGGCGTAAACCTTCACATGACCAAACTAAAGCAAGATTTACTCTGGTAAATATCTTGTAATAATAGTAAAGGCTGTAGATATAATCGGAATTTTGCTTTAGCCGTAATTTTTAGAATGCTCATTGTAATAAACAATTGCTTCGTCTATCATGTCTTGAAGAAAAGCAATTCTGTCCAGGAAGTTATCCTTATTTAACGTTGCGTAGGCTGTTGTATAATATGGAACTGTCTCATTATTTTTCTCTCCAAGGGAAATTACTACAAACATTGGAACACCGACACGATGATCTTTGTCATATATCCCAAAGGCATCTTTTAGGTATGTTGGAGAGTGGTCAAGACTCACATGAATAAAAATAACATTTGTTCCATCAAAATTCCTGATTTTATATACTGTGTCTTCTTTTTCAAATTCAACATCAAACAAATTCTCAAGAACTGGATCCATTATGTCACACCCATCACAAACATCTTCCCGTATTCCAATAAACACTACACCTTTTGTCAGATTTTCAAGTACAAAATCTGGATGTGGCATTCCATTTGCAGTGTCAAATACAAATTCAAGATTTGATACTGGATCCATCTTAATACAACTTAGACATGCTGTTGATACGATTATCTCTTGAACATGAGTATATACATCAGTTGCTGTAAAAATACCAATAAAACCTACTGAAAAAATCATTAGAAGAGAAATCTGGATAACTACTAATTTTTTCATTTTATCCT
>CAYLKT010000108.1:0-4314 GCA_964384305.1 uncultured Thermoplasmatales archaeon
TGCTTACATCATACATTGCCTGTTCCCATCATGTTTAGAGCTTGATGATAATTTTTTGGCTGCAGGCGTGTTTGGTTTGTGGGTCGGTCCCATCTGGTGTTTGGCAGAGGAAAAAGGATGGGATACGAATCTGTTTTTTACAGATGGAGCAATAGAGCTTTTCCAGACTCCAGTTGAAACACCTGCAGGGACAATGGGATTAATGCGATCTGCTCTGCTTGAGCCGCCTCAGTATAGTCATGCAGCAGGTCCAATTCTTGATGCAGTGCGTCAAGACCTTGGCTATGAACCAACTCCCTCCAAAATTGCAGATTGGCTATTTACAGATGACATGTTACGATTAACAGGTTATGATACCATCCAAGGAATAATACAAGATGATTTTTATCAGACTTATTTTGCCCAAAGTGATCCTTTCTTTGAAGAAAATATTGAACCTTTTTCTCCCGATATTCCACTTTTTGTTGTTTCTAATGGCGGTCAGACTGCTGAGGTATATGGATTGCCCACTCCTGCAGATCGATACGGGTGTATGACTGAGCCAAGAATAGAAACTCTTCAGAGCTGGGAGTGGGACATCAGTGTATTTTTTGAATCAGGAGTTGAAACTACAAGTATGAGTGAGGGGCCAGGGCATGCATGGACAATGATGCAACTGCGGGAATTGCTTTATCCTGTGGAGATTATAAAACCAAGTGAAAATTGGTTATATATTTTTGATAAAAAGGTGGCTCCATTGAAAGAAACAATAATTGTTGGTAAAATAACAGTTGAAGTAAATGTTTATAGCAGTGATAATGTAGACAGAGTAGAGTTCTATATTGACGATGAACTGAGGTATGTAGACGATAGATCTCCTTATGAATGGCTTTGGGATGAAGCCATATTTGGAAGGCATGAGATAAAGGCTGTCGCTTATGATAGCAAGGATAATAAAACGGAAGATGAAATGAACGTAGTGATATTTAATTTTGTGTGATAAAATGAGAAAGATATTGGCTTCATTTATAGTTATAATACTAATCGTTTTACCAGGATACCTCTCAATTCCAACAGTGCCATTAGGAATACGATACAAGGATGAAATTTTTTCAAGAGTTGACGCAACTAAGGATATTATTTATGGTCGGAATTATAATTTTGCTGGCAGAGTTGTAGAATTAAAAATGGATGTTTATGAGCCACATGGGGACATTGCAGAAAAAAGAGCGTTGATCGTATTCATTCATGGTGGTGGTTTTGTATCGGGAAATAAAGAAGGTGGACAATGGGTTGAATTTTGTACAACTTTTGCAAAAAGAGGATATGTTACAGCATCAATAAATTATAGATTGCAACCTCAAGGAGATGTTGATTATGAACTAGCGATCACACAAGCCATGCATGATGCAAAAGCAGCGGTCAGATCTTTCAGAGCTAACTCAAGTTTGTGGCGTATTAATGATGAAAAAATCGCTTTAGTTGGAGGTTCAGCAGGAGCAGTAACCTCTATTTATACTACCTATTTAACAGAATTGCAATATGAGGGAGATAGTGGTAATCCTGGTTATTCTTCTAATGTTTCTGCCTGCGTTGATCTATGGGGTGGCCTATACAACAATGTAGGTGGAATCGACTCAGGAGAATCACCGGTTCTCATAATTCATGGAACGGAAGACGCTACTGTTCCTTTCAGCGAAGCAGTAAACATTTCAAATAGGTGCAAGGAAGTGGACGTATATTGTGAAATGCATGCATTGGAAGGAGAAGGACATGCTCCATGGAAAACAGCAGAGTCATTCCTCCCGTGGATTGTAGATTTTTTATATGGTAAAGTAGCAGGGAAATCTTCATCTGAAAAAGCATCCATACTCGCTGGAGGAGGAAACAAAACAAGTTGTTCAGATGGCTACGACGGACCGAGAAATGTATATCTCTCAACAAGAATTTCATCATCATTAACAGATCCACAGATTGATTTTGTGAACAGTCATTTTGATGCAGCAATGACAAGCTTACTTGATAGTCAGGTTAGAGAAAAAATTCAAGGTCCTATGCTATTTTTATACCGTTCAATTCAGGGAACATGGACCGATTTTGATCAGTTTGATTGGAATCATATCAATGCAAATGAGAATATGTTCTGCCATAATACTAGCCCAGAAAATCCTCATCCAAATAACAGGATTCTCACAATCTGGAATTCATGGCTTATGGATGGACGTGACATAGTCGATAAAAATAATTCAGGTTCGTTGAATCATTGGATAAATTACTATGCTGTGACTGCCTCTGAACAAGTGCATGGATTTGATTATGATGGTTTGTTTATTGATTCGGCAAGTCATAAATTTAAGTCTGGTTCTGCATATGGCTTAATGCCTGATGATTATTCTTCTGATGAGTGGAGGGATGGGCGATACGTCGCTTTGGAGTTTATAAAATCTTATCTGCCAGATAAAAAAGTTGTGTTCAATGGGCTTCATGGTGGCAACGGTGCAGAACACAGCCTTACACTTACCGATGGTGGACTATGGGAAACATTCGCGTTCACACCATCCACTAGTAAATATCAAGGAAAAGAAAAATGGACAGAAACAATTGAACTAGCTCAGAGAAATAGAGATGAGAGTTTAATTGCTATTTCATCAAAGAAAAATAATCTTATAAACGATATTCAAAGTAGAATGTTTGTCCTATCAAGCTATCTTTTAGTCAGCAATCAAAACGTATACTTAACCATGATTGATCTGAATTATGAGGAATTTAAGTCCATTTATTATTACCCTGAATATGAACTGGAGTTGGGTGCCCCACTAAACAATTACACAGTTGACAACAATGGCTTATATAGAAGGGATTTCGAGAAAGGAATAGCACTAGTAAATCCAAGTGACACAGAATCTCTTTCATATACTCTGGATAAAAAGTACCATAAGGTAATTCCTGTTGGCGGTGGTGTACTCCAGGACGATGGTACATACGATGGTTTCCTTAACTATGAATTTGTTGAAGATGAAATTATCCTTCCACCAATAAGTGGCGTTGTGCTTCTTAATGAAGATCAGATAAGCTTAACGATTAATATAGAAAAACCAAAAGGTAACCGCCTTTATGTTTTCAATAGGGCAATAATGCCACTCAAAAACACAATAATACTAGGAAAAATAACGATACAGACAGAGGTATATAGTATCAATGACATGGACAGGGTTGAGTTTTACATTGATGATGTTTTGAAAAACACAGACAATGAAGAACCATATGAATGGCTCTGGGATGAGTTTGCTATTGGAAACCATGAAATAAAAGTCATAGCCCATGACAATGGAGGAAATACTGCAAGTGATAACATCACTGTTTTGAGGATTTTCTAATCTGGAAAAAATTACTCAAACCTTGTGTTCAGCAGAAAAACTTGGAATTTCTTCTCTGTTTTTGTGAGATTTGGGAATAAATTGGGAATAAACCATATAAATACAGAGGGAAATAATAAATATGGAAAATAGGGGAATAAAGTCATTAAAAACAAAAGGAAATGTATAAAATGAAAAAGATATTGATTGGAATTTTTGCATTATGTATAACAGCAACAATTGTAGTTGGAGAAACCGGAGCAAATTTTGTAAAGGACTGCAAACATCAGAATGCCTGCTTTCTCACGGCCGATAATGATTTAGTTGACTATGATCCACCTGAGATCATGACTTTAGATTGTTCTGCCGTTTGGAGCAGTATGAAGAATCTTTTTTCTAATGTAAAAAACCATGTTTTATCTGTTACTATAGATCCTCTTAACCCTCCTACAGATCTCAAAGCAGAAGCAATTAACTCACTGCAAATTAATCTGACCTGGCAGGATAATTCCAATAATGAAATGGGATTTAAAGTATATCAAAAGATAGGATTAGGGGCCTATCAGCTAATAACAACCCTTGATGAAAATACAACAACCTATATGGATATAGTACTAATTCCTGAAATTAGTTATAAATATAAGGTAAGTGCCTACAATGACGCTGGTGAATTTTTCTCAGATGAAGTCAAGGTTATTGTTCTAGCTCAACCAATTGCCTTTGAAGTTACTGCATTCACCTCAAACTCTGTCAGTCTCTCATGGAATGACAATTCTAATTATGAAGAAGGGTATGAAATCTATAGAAAGATTTCTACTGAAACAACCATGGTCCTGATAGCCACGTTAGATGCTGATGAAACCAGCTATGAAGATAAGAATTTAATGAATTGTACCACCTATGATTACGTCGTCAATGCATATAGAGAAAGTAGCAAATCTACTATTCGATTTGTTAGTGCAACAACACCATTACCCCC
>CAYLKT010000109.1:0-4256 GCA_964384305.1 uncultured Thermoplasmatales archaeon
TGCTTCAACAATCGAGATTGGTGTCGGAATACCCCAATTCCAAAACGTTTTTCCGCCCCTTTCGTGAAATTTATCCCCCATCAATTTAGCTCTAAAATGTTCAATTGCAGCAAATGAAGTTCCGCCTGCACCGCCCACATCAATTCCTGCCACTTTTGTCTTTGAAAGTCTTTGTGCAACATCATGAGAGATTCCTGCACCGGATTCTTTTACAATGACTGGAACGTCTAAATCCTCAGCAAGACTTTTAATTGCGTCAAGACAACCTTTTGCATTTGCTTCACCTTCAAGTTGTATAAGTTCTTGCAAAAAATTTAGGCAAACAACAAATGCTTGAGCATCTATCATATCTATCATTTTGTTTGCATAGTCTATTGACTTTTTGCGTCCCCAAGCAACTAGTTGAGACGCGCCGATATTTGCAAAACGGAGAGGAATATCATATTCTTTAACAATTGAATAAGTGTCTGTAAGTTCGGGTTTTTCAAGAGCTGCCCTCTGAGAACCAACGCCCATTCCTATCTGATACTTTTCTGCTGCAATGGCTAAATTTTCATTGATTTTTTTTGCTTTTTTATACCCACCAGTCATTGCCGCAATGATCAAAGGTGCACCAAGTTTTTTTTCGAAAAGTTTTGTCGAAAGATCTATCTCATCCTTGTTTATTTCTGGAAGTGCATTATGTGTCAACTGCACATCGTCCCAGTAACTTGTATGTGAAGAAACATCTTCATCAAGCGATATCATAATATGTTCATTTTTTCTACTTTCAGTCTGATTCATTTTTTATCTCCGTAAACAATGGTGTGTTTTGTCTTTTCTCCCACAAGAATCCGATATAATCTATCTGGTTTATTACCATTTAGTAAAACTACATCAGTACCATTTTTTGTAATGTTCTTTATCGTCTCTATTTTAC
Source organism: uncultured Thermoplasmatales archaeon (assembly GCA_964384305.1). Taxonomy (GTDB): domain Archaea; phylum Thermoplasmatota; class E2; order DHVEG-1; family DHVEG-1; genus JAYEJG01. Next base: position 920 of record CAYLKT010000109.1, read on the forward strand.
CTTTCATGCCACCAGTGACATCTGCATGGGAGTCAATAGATGTTGTAAGTTTTTCAAGATTGGCAATTGACACTTCTTCAATAAGCTCTGCTTTTTTATCCTTTTTTGGATTTGATGTATAAAGACCATCTTCATCAATTACAAAAATTGCCTTTTCAGGGGAAAAATGTTGTGAAAGCGTTTGCATAAGAAGATCTCCGGAACAAATCGAAAAACCAAGAGTTTTATCAAGAACAACATCACCAAAGGCAATTGGAGTGAATTTATTTTTTATGTAATCCCGAAAGATTTCGTAATCAAGTTTTAAAAGATTGTGATTATCAAGTTTTAAAATAGCATGAGGTGAAATTGAAACTGCAGGAATGTCGTGTTCATGAAGTGATCTTAAAACAAGCGAGTTTAGATCCTGAACCATACCCTGTGTAAGAGAGACTCCTTTGATTTGATCAGAATTTTTGTAGCCATCGTTTAAATTGTATCTCTTTGCAAGAATATGTCCAAAAGATCCTGCACCATGAACTAAAATAATTTCTTTATTTGCCTTTTTTATTTGCTTAGCCAGATTGTCCATTATCTCTTTTTTGAAACAGAATTCTTTTGCTTTGTCAGTAATGACACTTCCACCAAGTTTTATAATATACATAATCTAGCAATGAACTAGAGTCTAAAAAGTATTTTCATAAAGAAAAATGAAGAGACAATTAGTCTCTTTTTACTTTTTTCGCCCTACAATAAATAGAGCGATAAGAAGAACAAATATTACAATTAGTGCAATTATTACAATAGAATATTCACTAAGAATTGTTTTTGGTTCTTTCTCATTTGGATAATCAGTTGCACCAAATGGCATATGGCCGTTAATTGTCAGTTCTTCATCGTATCTAATTGGTTGTACATCGTCTTGTTCCCAGTAGTTTGCATCGCTGTATTCTGTACCTGGTACAAGCATACGTAGATCTGGATCGCCGAAGAAACAAACATTTTCCATGCAATCCCACCACCATTGAGGCTCGTCTTTTTCAATACCGCCACCTTCAAGATAAAGAATACCAACATGACTTATACCTTTAGTATACGCTTCTCCAACAGTGTCTCCAAGTGCAATATCTCTTGGAATTGTTTCAAGCCAGAATGATGAATACCAAGAAGTACTCCATGGATCAAGTACTTGAAATGCTGATCCATGTCGTTGCATTGTTACATGAAAATATTTACCTGCAAGAATACATGGCGAGAATACAAGACCAGTTGAATGAAGATTATCCAGTCTTTTATCAAATTCTGTTCCCTTATACCAGCTACATCCAAATTTACTAAGAAGACTTGATATTATAAGTCCATCATAGTAATCACCTGTGTCTTTTAACCAATCAGGTGCAATTAATCTAATTATTGGCAGATTTGCAAGAAAACTTATTTTATCAAGAATTGGTTTTTTAGCTGGCGCCCAGTCCAAAGCTGTTCTGAAAAAACCATGACCTGTTAATCCTTCCCCAGTTGGATTTCCAAAAAGAGAAGGTATGACTCCATATACATCAGATGTCATTGTATCTGGTTCATCCGTTGAACCAAGATACCAATCATATCCTCGCCACGGGTTAGGCTCTTTTGTAGCCCCAACAAAAGGCAGTCCGGGATACCCCGTCATAGCTTCTTCCGATGTTGCCTTATTATTTGGGTCCCAGAATAAAACAGTACCACTGTTACTACCGACACCGTGACTATTTACAATCCATAATAACACCCCTTGGTTCAGATTATTTATTGTCGCATCAAAACTTGTAGTAAAAGCCGTACTATATCCACCTCGCTCAAGATAGAATGGTACAATTTCTGTTGTGCTCATATCTGGCCAAAAACTCCCTGCCTCACCAGTGGACATTAAAAGAGTTCCATCATCAATTGCATTGAACGTATTTGTTACACCGGGGATTATTCCATCAGCACATTGATATCTGCTACCATAGTATTTCTCCATTCGTTCATTTAACCGGTATTTATGTCCAATTAAACTTGCAAGGACAGGATAATTATATGTATTGGTTTGCTCAGGTTGTGTAATTTTTAAACCGAATTTACCCCATGAAAGAAACGTTCTACGTTCACTATGACTACCAGTTATAAGGTCAACACCATTTTGACTCGTTGCAGGGTTTTCAAAAATAAGTGCGGGATAAAACATATTACGCGAAATATAACATGCTTCATCAGCTGGCATACCATAGAATCTACCAGGTTTTGCAGCACCAACAAACACACGATCCCAAGACATTCCAATATCGAATTGACCTGCAACAGTAATTATTGTCTCCATGCCTTTTTTGTCAAAATCATGATCATCAAGGAATTTATATGTACGTTTACCTGTTAGATACATCTCAGATACAGATGGATAAGCATGACCATTTGCATGATTCCTCCAAAACTCAGTATGCCACACAATAGACGATGAAAGTTCTGGATGATTATCAACAATTAAAACAGGTGCCCCATGATGAGATGCAATATACGCTGCTGGTCCAATATGTAAAGCACCAGGCATAGAAATCTCATCAGTTGGTTTTTGTTCACCTACATACCATGGGGTCCATGATTTAACTGTTGAAAAAATTACATCATTACTATCAGTACGTTTACGTATTTCATCATAAATTTCTTCATGTGTCTCATAATTGCTAACATCATCTACAATATACTCAAGTTCATCATTAACTTCTTTAGAAAGATGACTGCCGATGTTAACAAGATGAATGTTTTTAACACCTAATTTGTAAAGAGCATTAACTGTTGCATTTGGTAAATATGATGGGGAAACATAAAGCAAAGGTGCATTAATTGTTGAAGCAAGAACAGATCCTTCTGTTGCATCAGTTAAACAATCTGATTCATATTCTGTCTTTTCTTCTTTCCAACTGTACGATACTTCATAGTCAAAAGAACCTTTAGAGCCATCTGCAGTATAAATAACAATATCATAGCTTTCACCAGGTAAACACTGTCCAAGTCTGTTTATCTCAATAACACCATCTTCATCAGAAGCGATTTTTTCCCCACCTGGACCAACAAGACAGAAACCAATGTTATCATTGGAGCCATCAGTAGTTAACTCTATTTTGACCTCTTTACAGTCAAAAGGAACATCATCAAAAAGAGGGATTCTCTCACCGGGATACATTTCTACATCAACTTGGTAGATAACTTGTTTAAAACTCTTCAATACATCCAACCAGCTACCATATTTTTCAAACGTTTCATCGTCACTACCACTTTTTGTTGGAATATCTGTTATACCAACTCGCCATTTACCATTTTTATAAACATATGTACCGCCTTCTTC
>CAYLKT010000110.1:0-4149 GCA_964384305.1 uncultured Thermoplasmatales archaeon
ACACGTTAAGATGGGAAATTGAATAAAACAGAATGTTATTCAAAGTCCTCTATATCTTTTTTACCTTTTTCATGATGTCAAAACAAATTATGAAACCATATATTCATGGAAAAAACTTAGAATTACTCAAACAACTTATTCAAGATGGATATGTTTATACTGGTAAAAACAGAAATAGACTTCGTTTTCTTCAAAAGATATTCCCTTCTATAAAACGGTCTCAGTTCAAGAATAAATCAATTTATTACTTGGAGGATAAAAATAAGCTTGCTCTTAGAACGTTAATGAGGCATGATAGTTCAAGAATTATTTCTTTTCAAGAACTTGGCAGAATGTCTCAGGTTTTCAATACAGATCTTGAAATCCAGCCGAAAAGAGTCTTCCTTGGTAAATATCTAAAACAAAAACAATATAAAATCAAGAAATTTAACCAGCAATATCAGTCAGGTTCTCAGGAGAAACAAACACTTTTAGATGATTTCCTTGGTAGGTTTTTGCATTTGGAAGTACTGTGCAGTAGTAGTTCCGAAAGTGTTCTAAAACAAGAGAAAACCAGGATAGAAACTAAATATAAATAGATTTTGACATGGAGAAATTATTATCGTCTAAAAGAATGGCGGCGTTGCTGCCGTTGTGGTCCATGGTATGATTTTTTACTCCGCCTGACTGGTGCCCCTCTAACAAAAGAGACTTTTTTGAACTCCGGCATGTCTGCTTTTTTTATTACAAGGTCATCATTGCTCTGTACTCGTCTGAAATTATCATGGTCACGTTCTGTAAGCAATGTAATCGCAGCACCGTCGGCTCCAGCACGCGCTGTTCTGCCTATACGATGAACATACTCTATAGGCGTCTTTGGCACATCGTAATTATAGATCTGGGTAACATTCTTAATATCGAGGCCTCTGGCCGCTACATCTGTTGCTACAAGAACGTCCGTTTTCTGATTTTTCAGAGCATCAAGCGATTGTAACCTCTTGTGCTGGGTCATTCCCCCATGTATTGCAGAGGCATTTACACCATGATGCCTAAGATTCCTTGCAACAGCATCAGACTCTACCCGCGTAGCACAGAATACAATCGAAAGACCGGACGTGTTCTTGTTTAATAAATGAACAAGGAGAGAAAATTTTTCATTTTGTTGGTAGATGTCGTAATAAACCTGATGTAATTTACTATTGTCTACATATGACTGAGTTTTTACAACTAAAGGGTTCTTGAGATGTCTATTCATTAGGTTATGAATACTACCCAATATTGTTGCGCTGAACATGAGCGTTTGCCTGTTCTGTGGAATATGACGAATGATTTGCTCGACGTCATCTATAAAGCCCATCTCAAGCATTTTATCTGTTTCATCAAGTACAAGAAATCTTACATCTCTAAAATCTATCGTCCTCCTGCGCAGGTGATCAAGCATCCTACCAGGCGTACCAACAACTATCTCAGAAATGCGTATGTTTTTTATCTGTGGCGCTATGCCTACACCGCCATACACACTCGTAACCTTTATCCCTAATGCCTTTCCAAAATCCACGAAGACATCTGTCACTTGTACGCAAAGTTCTCTGGTTGGAGTAAGAACAATTACCTGAAGTCCCTGCCGAGGAACAATTCTGTCCAGTATTGGAAGACAAAATGCAAGTGTTTTCCCCGAACCAGTTTCGGCCTGGCCGACAACATCTTTTCCCCTAATAATCTCAGGTATACACTTTTCCTGAATGAGGGTCATTTCTTCGAATCCTTGCTCGCGTATTTTGTCTATGAGTTTTCTGTTTATATCGAGTTCTTCAAATTTCATACTTTTCACTGATACTCTGTAATTCTATTATTGAAAAAATATTTTAAAATTGATAGATTTTTAGAAGAGTTTTATGCCTTCTTTACGTCTTTTGCCTTTGGTCCTCGATCCGATTCTTCTATTTCATATTCAACTTGATCCCCATCATTAAGGGCCATATCTTCTGGGATGGATGTTCGGTGAACAAATATCTCTTTTCCATCTTCACCTTCTATAAATCCATACCCTTTTCTTGCATTGTACCATTTTACTGTTCCTTTCATTTGTTTTCACTTCCTCAGACTATAAAGTCTGGATTATTTAAAGAATAAAAACAAAAATCTCAAAAATCCGCAAAAAACGAAAATATGATACTTTTACCTCTATTCTTTCAGATGGGCATAATAACCCATACCATAAATAGTTTTCTATGACGCTTTTTCACTTGTGCAGCCCCATAGAGAGCTGCAACTCTAATTCTACAACACTACTTTACAGAGAATTTACAATTTTATGGCAAAAGAATTTTATATTCATAGGATGGGTCTGTTTTTAAGCCAGCCAAGATCGCTTATGTATAACTCTCTAATGTCTTTTAACCCAAATTTTAACATGGCAAGACGCTCAAGACCAAGACCCCATGCAAGCACCGGTTCTTTAATTCCAATTGGCTCAGTTACTTCTGGTCTAAATATCCCACTGCCACCAAGCTCCATCCATTTACCATTCCACAGCACATCTACTTCCATACTTGGCTCAGTGTATGGAAAATATCCTGGCCTTAATCTTATTTTCTCAAAACCCATTCTTTTATAAAATTCTTTTAAAACACCTACCAACTGTTTGAAATTGCATTCGTCTTCATAAACAATACCTTCAATTTGATAAAATTCTGGAATGTGCGTAGAATCCATGTTTTCTTTTCTGAAAACTCGGCCAATTGAAAATACCTTGCAAGGCGGTTTTGGATGATTATAAAGGTATCTAATGGTGTTTACTGTGGTGTGTGTTCTAAGCAACACTCTTTCCCCTTCATCTTTTGAAAATTTGTAGCCCCATCCAGTGGATGAAGTATTGCCACCAGTCTCATGCACCTTTGCAATTTTCTCGAGCAATTCTTTATCTTGAATACTGATTTTTGAAGGATTTTTGAGATAAAATGTATCCTGCATTTCACGTGCAGGATGATCCTGAGGGATAAACAGCATATCCATATTCCAAAAACAGGATTCTACATAATTTCCCGGGATTTCTTCAAAGCCCATTTCTAAAAATATCTTTCTTATCTTGGAAATTAGATCAACAAGAGGGTGAGTTTTTCCGCCATATTTTGCTGGTGCAAACGCGTTGATATCATATGGCCTGATTTCTTTGTTTTTCCATTCAGCATTTTTAATGACAGACGATGTAATTTGAGAAATTTCTTCCTTAATTGTTATTCCATGTTCAATAACTTTCTTCCCATCAGACGTTAAAACAACTGTACATGTAATAATTTCCTTTTCTTTTACGACATTCTTTCTTGTTAAAAAGGCCCTTACTTTTTCTTTATCAATTTCTGAATTTGGATGTTTTTCTAGGAACTTCAAGGTTTTTTCTTCGTCAGTTTCAGAATTCAACGCATCTTTTCCTTTGCCAGTCATTTCTAAAATCGTATCTTTTTCCTTTTTGATATTTGCCCAACCGTTTCTTTTAAGCCAGCCGATTGCTACAGGGATTTCTGGAGCATCTAAAATCTCAGATAGATTGCTCAATGATAACTTCCCATTCTTCTTTGAAATCAATTTAAGTGCTCTTTTTTCAGGCAACCCTTTTTCAATAAACTGCTTTCCTTCTTTTCCCAAGGAATAAACTGTTTTGATATGGTCTTCAATTATGACAAGTTTTTTTGATCGAAGCCAAGACGATGCATTCATCACTTCTACCTCTTGACTGAAATCACCATTTTTTAAGATTTCTTCTGGTGATGCTTTTCCTTCAAGCATATCAAGTGCGAGCAACACTTTTTTCTCATTTTGCGAGAGTTCTTTAATTGTTTTATCGATGTCCATCTTAAGCTGAAATCAGTTAATTATCTATTAAGATATCGATTAAGCCTAAATTATCTTTTTATATTAAAAGAGTATTACGTGGTTCCAGTAGGGCCCGTAGCTTAGGTTGGTTGGAGCACCCGGCTGATAACCGGGAGGTCAAGAGTTCAAATCTCTTCGGGCCCATTTACTAGAAAATTACAGAGTCAATTAGAGAAAAGAAGCATTCATTGGCCAATTATCTCATCAAATTGATAATTTTCCCATTTTTTATTACCCAACAGAATATCAAGTTCGACAGGCGTAATAATGGGAGTCTTATACTGTACATAATCATCA
>CAYLKT010000111.1:0-4120 GCA_964384305.1 uncultured Thermoplasmatales archaeon
AAAATTGACACAGCACTTGTTGCCATCGGGCAAAGCCCAAATCCTTTGATTCCACAGGCTGTAAAAGATTTAAAAATTGGTAAATGGGGAAATATTGAAACAGATGAAGATGGCAGGACAAACATACCAAACATTTTTGCTGGTGGGGACATTGCAACAGGGGCAGCAACAGTTATCTTAGCAATGGGTGCTGGAAAACGTGCAGCAAGGGCAATTGATAGGTATCTAAACTCAAAATAATAAGGTAAAATTTTTTGGACAATGGCGTATTTAATTTTGTCTTCTTTTCTTTGCAGCCTTAATAAGACCATCAAACATTGGAGACGGTCTCATAGGTCGTGATTTAAACTCAGGATGAGCCTGCGTCCCAACAAAATACTGGTGGTCTGGTAGTTCCATAAACTCCATCAAGATCCCATCTGGCGAACGACCTGAAAAGACCAAACCACATTTTTCAAGCCTTTCGACATACTTGGGGTTAACCTCATATCTATGTCTATGTCTTTCTGATACATTATCCGTTCCATAGAGTTTGTGAATAATCGTTCCTTTTTTAAGAACTGCAGGCCATGCGCCCAGCCTCATTGTAGCCCCATAACGCGAGTCCTGCAAAATCTTAACTTGGTCAGGTATAAAATCGATTACAGGGTGCTTTGCGTTCTTATCGACTTCTACAGTATTTGCCCCTTCAATTTTGCAAACATTTTGTGCATATTCAACAACGGCGAGTTGCAGGCCAAGACAAAGTCCAAGAAATGGAATGCCATTTTCCCTTGCATAGCGAATCGTATCAATTTTGCCTTGAATGCCAGACGATCCAAAACCGCCTGGTATGATAATCCCATCTAAATTATCGAGCATGGTGAGTTTTCCCGGATTCTCCTCAAAGAGTTTCGAATCGATCCATCTGACATCCGGTTTAAGATTATTATTCCAAGCAGCATGTTTCACTGCCTCGATGACGGATATATATGAATCAGAAAGTTGTGATGTACCGATATCAAAATATTTACCGACGATACCGATTGTTACAGTGTTTTTAAGCCTTCTAATTTTTTTTATGAATTTCTCCCAATCTTCCATTCCGTTACGATCTTTCCTTAAGTTTAACTTGCGAAGAATTTTTTTACAGAATTCTTGTTTTTCAAACAAAAGAGACACAGCATATACATTATCTACGTCCTCATTTGAAATAACATCTTCCCCAGAAACATTACAAAACATAGCAATTTTTTCTCGTCTTACATTATCAAGAGTTTTTCTCGCACGAGTGACGATAAAATCAGGTTGAATACCAATTTCTCGGAGTAATTTCACAGAATGTTGTGTAGGTTTTGTTTTTGCTTCACCAAGAGCTGCTAATGCAGGAACGTAAGTTACATGAACAAAAACAACCTTTTCACCTTCTTGTTTCATCTGACGTACCGCTTCAAGAAACAAAACGTTTTCATAGTCGCCAACAGTACCGCCAATTTCGACAAGAACAAAATCAAAGCCATTCTCTTCAGCGGGTTTTCGTATCCTTCTCTTTATTTCGTTTGTCACATGAGGAATTGGCTGTACGGTTTTACCGAGGTATTTTCCTTTTCTCTCTTTTCCAATCACTGCACTATAAACCTGTCCTGTTGTTATGTTTTGATTCTTTGGTATGTTTATATCTAGAAAACGTTCATAGTGGCCAAGATCTTGATCAATTTCTCCCCCATCTTCAGTAACCCAAACCTCTCCATGTTCTGTAGGTCTAAGCGTTCCCGCGTCGCAGTTCATGTATGGATCTATCTTTATCGCTGTTACTTTGTATCCATGAAGCTGAAGAATTTTTCCAATAGATGCGGTAGTTATTCCTTTTCCTAAACCAGAGATAACCCCGCCAGTTATAATTATATATTTTACCATCCCTTTCAACCGGCAAGGTGAATAGACTTAGTGATTTAAAGCATTTCGTTTTCTTTGGCCCAAAAGCACTAACAGACAACCAACAAAATATAAATCAAGTTATATAAAAATTAAAAAAAGAGGCAACTACTACACAATCTTCAATACGCCAAAACTACTAATGCAGTATTTGCTTGTCTTATTCTTGGTATTAAAGTTGCTTATTTTATAGTAAGAGAAATCTCGATAGATGATACGTTTGAACTTCTCCCCTCTTCGTTTGTCATACTCTCTGTTCCTATTTTGATATCTTTGATCTTTGCGTTGGTAACAAATCTGTTTCTGGTTATTTCGGCCGTGTCTACAGCTCTGCTTATTGCTCTACCGCGAGCTTTTATTACTACATCATCAGATCCACCATTGAATTGTGTTACTACAGCCAGTACATAGCTCATCGGTGGTTTATTTCCAACAAATATTGTGTTCTCATTAGGATCTATTTCTTTTTCTGCCATAATTTTTCCTCCCTGTCAACTCATTGTTTTCTAAGCCTGAATATCAACAAATCCTTTATTTATAAAGCTTTCCCTCATTTTAACCGACCCTGATGGTTTTTTGATGACTTTTCTCTTATGCCATCGACACGGTTAGTTAGCTTTATATTCTGGTCTCATTTACCCTTTCTCGGGGAAATTGAACTAGCAATTGTTATTTTAGAGGTTGATAAGGAATGGAAATATTGGAAGACAAGCCAGGAAAACAAATATTTCTACTTGGAAATGAAGCTATTGTGAGGGGGGCACTAGAGGCAGGTGTTAGTGTTGCAACAACCTATCCAGGAACCCCATCTTCTGAAATAGCTGATACTTTTTCACACATTGCAAAATATTTTACAACGCAAAAAAAAGACCCGGGTTTTTATTTTGAGTATTCGACAAATGAGAAAGTAGCACTTGAAGTGGCAGCAGCAGCAGCGATATCAAATCTCAGAGCACTAACATGTATGAAGCATGTTGGTTTGAATGTTGCAAGTGATACGTTTATGACATATCTGTACATAGGGTGCAGAGGCGGGCATGTCATTATAACTGCTGATGATCCGTCATGTCATTCCTCCCAAAACGAACAAGACAACAGGTATTATGCACTTTTTAGTGGAGCCCCAATGTTAGAGCCAACAACTCCTGAAGAAGCAAAGGAAATGACTAGAATTGGTTTTGATATTTCTGAAGAACTAAAATCCCCAATTCTCCTCAGGACAACAACGCGATTAAATCACGTAAGGGGGCCAATTGAGTTTAAGGCACTTCAAAAACCAAGAAACAAAGGACATTTTGAAAAAAGTCCGATGTGGGTTACAACTCCTGCAGTTGCACGTGCACGGCATCCCGAGCTTCTTAAAATGCTAGAAAAAGCAGAAAAAATCAGCGAGAAATCGCCGTTCAATAAGATACTAAATGTTGGAAAACCAGATGACTGGGGCATAGTTACATCAGGTGTTGCATACAATTATGTTAAAGAAATAGCTGAGGATCTAAAACTAAATGTACGGGTTTTAAAGTTAGGAATGACACATCCTCTGCCACGTAAGATGTGCGAAAAATTCATTAAAACCTGTAAAAACATAATCATTGTCGAGGAACTTGAACCAATTCTTGAAAACCAGTTTAAGCAGATGATATATGACGTTGGATTAAAAACCAAAATATATGGCAAATCCACCGGTCATTTCTCGCGTCTTTTTGAATACAATCCTGATATTGTAACCAAAGCACTTTCAAGCATTTTCAAAATTAAAAATCCGATAGTGAAACCAAGACCATCCAATGTAAAAATCCCAAGTCGGCCACCTACACTTTGCCCAGGCTGTCCGCACCGGGCAACGTATTATGCTGCAAAAAAGGCACAACCAAAAGGCGTAATTTATCCAACAGACATTGGTTGCTATACATTAGGACGTGAAAAACCACTTGAAATGGCAGATCTGCTCCTTTGTATGGGTTCTAATGCAGGTACGGCTTGTGGTCTTGCAGTTGCAACAGATGAAAAGATAATCTCCTTTATGGGGGACTCTACATTCTTCCATTCAGGGATACCCGCAATTATTGATGCCGTGCACCATAACCACGATGTGGTAATGACGGTACTCGATAACCGTACTACAGCTATGACCGGCCATCAACCTAATCCTGGGACTGAATTTGACGGCATGGGCCGTCCAGCCAAAAAGATATTGGTTGAAGAT
>CAYLKT010000112.1:0-4065 GCA_964384305.1 uncultured Thermoplasmatales archaeon
GGTAAGGCAGTAAATGCCGGTGGCGTTGCAGTATCTGGACTTGAGATGTCGCAAAACAGCATGAGATATAGTTGGACTTCGGAAGAAGTTGATGCAAAATTACATCAGATTATGAAAGACATCCACGGAGCGTGCGTCAAACATGGCCGTAGGTCTGATGGAAAAATAGATTATATAAACGGAGCGAACATCGCCGGATTTGTAAAAGTTGCTGACTCAATGTTGGATCAGGGGATTGTTTAAAACAAAAAACCTTCATTGCCCATCTCCTTCCAGTTTTCATAAACCATGGTGATTAGTGTTGGTAAAGACAAAGTTATTATCGTTCAACCTGTTATTTGGCACAAAAAATCTATATGAGAGGATATTATGGTAATGGAGGATTTTGAAGAAAATTACGATCTTCGAAGACAGATTTATCATACCCTCATGCCGTTTAGAGTGAGGGAAATTCTCCTTGTGTCAAGTTTATATGACTCATTTATCATTCAGGAAGAAGGCCTCATTTCTGAATTGATTATAGGGGAATATCAACATCTTCTTCTGAGCCAACCACCGTGCATCACCCGTGTTTCTTCAGGAAAAAAAGCTTTAGCAAAATTAAAAGATCACAAATACGATTTGGTTATCACCATGTCAAAAAACATAGGCATGGATCCATTTAATTTCGGTAAAAAAATAAAAAATTTATGTCCGGGCATACCTGTATTTCTTTTAGCGATCGATAGTGATGACGTGAATCTCGTTAAACATAAAGATGGTGAAATTGGCATAGACAAATCATTTTTTTGGAACGGCGATCCAACACTTTTCCTTGCAATTATAAAATATGTTGAGGATAACATTAATGCCAGTTGCGACACAATAAATGGAGATGTACGTGTAATCATAATGCTTGAAGATTCCATTCAATATTACTCTATGGTTTTACCACTCATATATACTGAGATTGTGAAACAAACTCAGCGAATTCTTTCCGAGGATCTTAACGAAATGCAAAGACTTCTGACTATGAGGGCTCGACCTAAAATACTTCTTGCTGAGACATTTGAAGAGGGGATGGCGCTATATGCACAATATAAAGAATACGTTCTTGGTATTATTTCAGATATTAATTTCAAACATAACGGCAAAATAGATCCAAATGCAGGTTATGAATTCATACAACACATTAAAAAAGAAAACAGGCACATGCCAATTCTTATACAGTCCTCCCTGCCTGAAAACAGAGCAAGATCTGAAGATATCGGGGCTTATTTTTTGGATAAAAACTCACCAAATCTAGTGGAAGAGTTTCGGCGTTTTCTTTTGAACCATCTTGGGTTCGGGGATTTTGTTTTTCTCTTGCCAAAAAGAGATGTTTATGCTGATAAACATGTAGACTTGGAAACCAACCTACATATCCAGACAACTGAAATTGCACGTGCTTCCAATATGAAAGAATTCGAACAAGCATTACAAAACATTCCTCTTAAGTCTATACGCTTCCATTCAGATAGAAATAATTTTTCTAACTGGTTGATGGCCCGTTGTGAGTTTAAACTTGCTATGAAGTTGCGCCCGCTGAAATCTTCCGATTTCACCGATTTAGATGAAATTAGAAAATATCTTATAAACATGTTCAACGAACGCCGCAGAGAAAAACAACGCAGTACAATTACTGATTTTTCACAGCAGGCATTTGAGTTTGATTCGTCTTTTACCCGGCTTAGGGGGGATTCTCTTGGTGGTAAAGGGCGAGGGATTGCTTTTATGAGAACACTTCTAACAAGATACAACCTTGAAGAGAAATATAAAAACGTCAAGATTACAATCCCAAACACCGTTGTGATTGGAACGTTAGAATTTGATAGATTCGTCTCAGATAACGATTTCGTTAGAGTTATGGATAAAGAAGGAGTTACGGATAGAGAGATAGCAGAATCTTTTCTAAAAGGTAGGATTTGTGACGAGCTAAAAGAAGGGCTTTCTAAATTATTGCAACATTTCAAAACACCACTAGCTGTCAGGTCCTCAAGTCTTCTCGAAGATTCTCAAAATCATCCTTTTGCTGGGCTATATTCAACCTACCTGTTGCCCAATAACCACGAAGATGATGAGGTTAGGTTGAAACAGTTATATCAAGCAATAAAACTTGTTTACGCATCAGTTTTTTTCAAAGACGCCAAAATATACAAAGAATCAACAGCGTCAAAAGCCGAAGAAGAAAAGATGGCTGTTATTATCCAAGAGATGGCTGGAAATGAACATGGCGGGCGATTTTATCCAACGTTTTCGGGGGTTGCCCAGTCTTATAATTTCTATCCAGTTTCTCATCAAACATCTGAAGATGGCATTGCAAGTGTTGCAGTAGGACTTGGTAAATATGTTGTCGGGGGTGAAAAAGTTCTTAGGTTTTCTCCAAAATATCCTGGAATAATACCTGATTTTTCCACGCCATCAGACGTTCTTGAAAATTCACAGAGAGAGCTCTACGTTTTAAACACAGCAAAGAAAAACTTTAATCTATTAGAAAAAGAAGATGCAACATTGAAAAAAATAAAAATTGAAAATATCAAAAAAGATGGTACATTGAACTTTATTGCCAGTCATTACGACAGAAACGATGGAGTTATTAGGACCGGGCTGTCCGACGAAGCCCCTGCTCTTATAACATTTGCAGGAATTTTAAAATATGATGTCTTCCCACTTGCATCCATTTTAAGGGACCTTCTTGAAATGGGGAGAAAAGGGATGGGTTGTGCTGTAGAAGTTGAATTTGCAGTAACGCTTGATGAAGGAAATAAAAAACCTCCGGTATTTGCGCTTCTTCAAATACGGCCGTTTATACTTTCACATGAATTTAGTGAGATTACTTGGGATGAAGATATAAATTCGGAAAACATTTTTGCCTGTTCTACTAAGGCCTTAGGAAATGGTGTTATAGACACCATCCAGGATATTGTGTATGTCCCTCCAGGGAAATTCGATTCCTCAAAAACGATTGAAATAGCAGATGAAGTTGGAGAAATAAACAAAAGATTGGTGAAAAAATCTTTGCCCTATATACTGATTGGGCCCGGGAGATGGGGAACTCAAGATAGATGGCTTGGGATGCCCGTTAGATGGAGACAAATATCTGGTGTTGGGGTTTTAGTTGAAACAGCGCTTGAGGATTTCAATATCAGGCCATCGCAGGGGACACATTTTTTCCAAAATATAATATCTAGAGGGATTGGTTATATTAACATACCACTGGAATCAGAAGGATGCTCGATAGATTGGAAATGGATAAAAGAACAAAAAATTCAAAAACAATTGAATTTTGTTAAACACATTCATTTGCCTACGCCGTTAATAATTAAACTTGATGGTAGATCGGGTCGTGCTTTGATTATGAAACCAAAAAGTTAGAAAAAACTCCTTTTTATCTTTTAAATATATGGAAAAACAGTTTTTGTAAGTTTTAAAGTGTCATAAACTATTAAAAAACTTCTCAAATACTGGTTAACATAAGACAAAACAAGATGTGTTGTGAATGTATCAGATATTAGAAAAGAAAACGTTGTCAGAAACCGTGAAATTGATGGAGATAAAAGCACCACTGGTTGCAAAAAAAGCACAAGCTGGCCAGTTTATAATCTTACGAATAGATGAAAACGGTGAGAGAATCCCTCTTACTATTGCTGATTATGATCGAAAAGAGGGAACGATTACAATTATTTTCATGGAAGTGGGTAAAACAACTGTACAACTTGGTAAACTCAAAAAAGGAGACAAAATTCTAAATTTTGCAGGGCCGCTCGGTCAACCATCTGAAATTGAAAATTTTGGGACAGTTGTATGCGTCGGCGGAGGAGTAGGGATTGCCCCTTTGTATCCTATTGTCAGGGCATTAAAACAAGCAGGTAATCATGTTATTAGCATTCTTGGTGCTCGTAATGAAAAACTATTACTTCTTGAAGATGAGATCAAAGAGTTTAGCGATGAGTTTTTCATAGCAACTGATGACGGGTCAAAAGGACACAAGGGATTCGTTAGTGATGTTCTACAGAAACGAATCGATGAAAGAGAAAAAATCAACCT
>CAYLKT010000113.1:0-4060 GCA_964384305.1 uncultured Thermoplasmatales archaeon
GTGAAGCAACAGAAGAAGATCTTTTAAAGGTTCACAGTAAAGACTACGTCGAGCTTGTTAAATCCCTTAGTGAAACCGGAGGGATGCTTGCAAAAGATACTCCTGCACCTAAAGGAATTTTTAAATATGCAAGTCTTGCAACAGGAGGAACAATTCTTGCTGGTGAAAAATTATTTGATGGCTTTAATTGCACATTAAACCCTCTAAGCGGATTTCATCATGCCTGTAGAGTTTTTTCTTCAGGATTTTGTTTTTTTAATGACATTGCCATTGCAATAGAATATTTGAGAGAGAAATATGACTTGGAAAGATTTCTTGTGGTGGACCTTGACGTGCATCACGGAAATGGAACCCAAGAAATTTTTTACAGGGATCCTACTGTATTGAGCCTGTCATTTCATCAAGATGGTAGAACCCTTTATCCAGGAACAGGTTTTATTGAGAAAATAGGGAGAGACAATGGAGAAGGATACACGGTCAATTTGCCACTCCCACCAGGAACTGGAAACGAAAGCTACCTGTATGCATTTGATGAGATAGTGCCACCAATAACTGCTCAATTCGATCCACAGGTAATAATTTATCAATCTGGAGTTGATAGCCATCATTCTGATCCTCTTGCTGATTTGGATCTGACATATCCTGTGTTTTATAAACTTGGGAAAAGAATGAAAAAACTATCTGAAGAACATTGTAACAAGTTGCTTGTTGCATTTGGTGGAGGTTACAACGGTTCTTCTTGCATTATATCATATTATAACATTGTCTGCGGGTTGTTGAATAAAGCAGAATATGCAACTGAAAAGAAGATAAAAGACACGAAATTGAAAATCGTTCAAGACAATGTTTCCAAGCTCAAAGATTCGCTTTCAGGGCATTGGAATTTCTAGGAGAAAATCGTAAATTGCCGATATATTTATTAAGCCGACTTGGATATGGGCATCCGGCCACAAAAGCTCCTTTTAAAAGGTGAAAAAATGGGTATCAGAAATCTTGACAAACTTTTCAAGCCAAAAAGCATAGCTGTAATAGGTGCAAGTAACAAAGTAGGTAAAGCAGGATACCGAATTTTTCGTAATCTGATAGGGTCTGGTTATGAAGGTGTGATATATCCCGTCCATCCAGTAAAGGAAAGTATCCAGGGAGTACAGGCATACAAATCTATAGATGATGTACCAAAGGTTGTAGATCTGGCAATAGTTGTAACTCCTGCTAAGACTGTATGTGATGTAGTAGAACAATGTGGAAAAAAAGGAGTTCAAGGAATTTTAATTATTTCGGCAGGATTCAAAGAAACCGGGGCGGAAGGTAAAAAACTCGAAGAGAAACTTTTGGTCTTTAAAAAGAAATACAATTTAAGAATTGTGGGGCCAAATTGTGTTGGTTATATTTTACCATATCTAAATCTTAATACAACATTTGCCGGATCAATGCCGGTAAGGGGAAATATTGCTCTTTTCTCCCAAAGCGGTGCAGTTTGCGGTGCAATTTTGGATTGGGCACAAGCAGCAAATGTCGGTTTCAGTTCATTTGTATCTGTTGGATCTATGCTAGATGTTGATT
Organism: uncultured Thermoplasmatales archaeon; assembly: GCA_964384305.1. Taxonomy (GTDB): domain Archaea; phylum Thermoplasmatota; class E2; order DHVEG-1; family DHVEG-1; genus JAYEJG01. Next base: position 1,564 of record CAYLKT010000113.1, read on the forward strand.
TTGGAGATCTCATAGATTATTTTGGAAGGGATATGCATACTCGCAATATCGTGTTGTATATCGAGTCGATTACCGATGCTCGAAAGTTCATGAGCGCAACGCGAAGTTTTTCTAGGGTAAAACCCATTATTGTGATTAAAGCAGGTCGATTTAGTGAAGGAGCAAAAGCAGCAGCATCTCATACTGGTGCAATGGCCGGTGAAGATGCGGTATATGATGCAGCATTTAAACGAGCAGGAACCGTTCGTGTCAAACATATTGGAGACTTGTTTAACTGTTCCTCCATATTGGCAAAACAACCACTGCCAACTGGTCGTAATATAGCAATAATCACAAATGCCGGTGGACCGGGGGTTCTTGTAACAGATGATATTATAGAGAAAGGCGGAAAGCCTGCCAAGCTATCTCCAGAAACTATGGAGAAATTAAATGAATTTTTACCACTCCATTGGAGCAAATCAAATCCTATTGATATTATCGGGGATAGTGACGAAGAAGCCTACCGGAAAACTATGGAGATTTGTTTGGAAGACAAAAACATCGATGGATTGATTGTTATTTGTGTCCCTCAAGTCATGGCAGACCCCAAAAGGCTTGCAGAAAGAATTATTGATATTTCAAAAAAATCTACAAAACCAATTCTTACTTCATATCTTGGAGATGCAAGTGTACAATATGCTAGACAACTTTTAAACAAAAATAATGTTCCAACATATGCAACGCCTGAAGAAGCGGTAAAGTCATATATGTATCTCTATAGATATGCAAGGAACCTTCAATTATTGTTTGAAACACCTGAAGAAAGAAACATAGAACATACAGAAGAACATCGTGAAAAACTTAACAGCATTATCAATAATGTTAAAGATGAGAAAAGAACACTGCTCAATGAGGCAGAGGCAAAGGAAGTTATAGAACTTTATGGGATAAAATCTACGCAACCGATTCTTGCAAAAGATGAAGACGATGCAGTGAAGATCTCGAAAGAAATTAGATATCCCGTTGTAATGAAGATACAATCACCTCAGATCACACATAAATCCGATGCAGGTGGAGTTGCACTTAAGCTTGACTGTGAAAACAGCGTGAGAAATGCTTATAAAGAAATGATTAAGAGGGTCAAAGAGAACGTCCCAGATGCGACAATTGAAGGAGTTACAATACAAAAGATGGTTAAATACAAGGGTGCCGAATTCATTCTTGGTTCCAAAAAGGACTCCGTATTTGGTTCTATTATTCTATTTGGCATGGGTGGAGTGTATACAGAGCTCTTCAAGGACAGGGCAATTGGTTTTCCACCATTAAATCAAGTGCTTACCCAAAGAATACTCGAACAAACAAAGGCTTACAAGCTTCTCAAAGGGTATAGAAATATTTCTTCAGTGCCCATGGAGAAAGTAGAAGAAACCATGATTAACTTCTCCCAAATGATCGAAGATCACCCAGAAATCGCAGAAATTGACATTAACCCACTTGTTGCATGTGGTGATGATCTTATTGCTGTAGATGCAAGAATCATACTCGACGAAAACCCCGATAAAAAACCACACATGGTCATCTCAAAATACCCAACACAATACATAAAAGAAATTAAGTTAAATGATGGAACAGAGGTTCTGTTAAGACCGATAAAACCAGAAGATGAAGGCATGTGGCAAGATATGTTTAATACCTTTTCGGACGAGGCAGTCAGATTCAGATTTTTCAGAAGGATAAAAGACACGCCGCACGAAATGAGAACGAGATATTGCAACATTGATTATGATCGTGAGATTGGAATTGTTGCAGAAGTTGAAGAAGATGGAAAGAAAAGAATTCTTGGTGTTTCAAGGATAATAAAACAGCCTGGCCAAAATGATGAAGCAGAATTTGCATTGATTGTTTCTGATGAATGGCAGAGGAAAGGACTTGGTTCCGATTTTGTTGATTTTACAATAGATATTGCAAGAGACAAGGGACTCGCCAAACTTACAGGAGTTGTTCTAAAGGACAATATACCAATGATAACTCTTTGCAAAGAAAAGAATTTCAAAATCAAATCTGGAGATCCTGGAGAATATAAAATTCAATATGACATTACAAAAAAATAACCCTTTCCTTTTTCAAATACGTGGGTTATAAAGGAAATTTTAAGAAGACATTTGTTTATGCATGTGTCAAAAGTTTGACAAGTTGCAGGTGTTACCATGGGAAATGTAAAAATACTCGCAGGTTTAATAGCACTGCTTATTGTAATCGTTGCAGCAGGCAGTTTTTTATTTCAGAATGATGAAGGCTCTTCTGAGGAAAGCAGATTTGAAGACTCAAGAGATATGATGGATACTTATGTAAATATAGCTGTTTATGCTACAGATGAAGAAACAGCAAATAATGCAATAAATGCCGCTTTTGAAAGAATAGACGAGGTCGTCTCAATTGCATCAAGATTTGATGAAACTTCTGAGTTATACCAGTTGAACTCCAATGGAATAATCGAGAATCCATCAAATGAACTAAA
>CAYLKT010000114.1:0-4022 GCA_964384305.1 uncultured Thermoplasmatales archaeon
ACTACTTTTTGACTTTTTTGCTGTAATAACGAAATAGGTATATGTTTTTTATGATTACGGTAAAAGAAATGAAATCAAAGAAAAAAATCACAAAAACAATAGTTAAATTCAATACATCCAACAGGTTTTACATATAAGAATGAAAAATGAATTCCGCAAAATATTAATGAAAAAAAGATGTAATTTATCTAAAGATGTTGTCTTAGAAAAAAGTAATCTGATTAAAAAAAGACTTTTTGAAACAAACGAGTTCAAGCAATCATCTACAATTCTTTTCTATGTGTCTTATGATAATGAGGTTTACACCCACGACATGATTAAGGAATGCCTATCGAAGGATAAACATGTAGTTGTACCAGTTACTGACAAAGAAAATAGATGTTTGACTCTATCTGAACTTGATAGTTGGGATGACCTTGATTATGGTGCTTATAATATCCTTGAACCTAAAAAAGAGAAAATAAAGAGAATATCCATTGAGAAAATCGATTTGATTATTGTTCCAGGTGTTGGATTTGACAGACACGGCAATAGAATGGGACATGGAAAAGGATATTATGATAGGCTCCTAGAGAAGGCAAAAAAAGTTAGTGTTGGTCTTGCTTTTGAATTACAAATTGTAAAAAATATTCCAACTGATAGAAACGACGTACCAGTTGATATGATTATTACAGAAGAAAGGGTAATTAAATGTTTAGATAAGATTTAAGAAATTCGTCCCAGGACGTATCTTTTGAAAATTTTAGATTTTCATATGGGCAAGGTATCTTACCACGAGATAAATATTTATTATACATAATATTACTTCGCGGGAAATATATATTTAAACCATTTGATGGATCGCCTGAAACTTTCTTTATAGCAGGTATGGATTCATTGATTTTTTCCATAACTGAAGAACATAGATGAATTATCATAGAATTTTGGATGTGATCTCTGAGAAGTTCAACGAAATTATACAAGTCAATACGGCAATCATAGGAAAACATCTCCAATGGCAGCCGTTCATAAAATAGGTTATATACTGAGAATTTTGGATATGCTTCTCCAAATTCCCGTGTATTGCATCTAGATATTTTCAGTGCCTTGGCAACATCGTTATTATGTGAATGTAAGATTAAAAATGAGGATAAATTATGAATAGATTTTACAAGATCGTCGATTTTGCTAAGGTTGACAACCGTAACAGATGAATGCATAATAACAGTATGTAATCCTGAAAAAGGAAGTTTGTTAAAAATTTTGGTTAATGGAGAAAGTTTCATTTCATAAGACTCGAAATATTGAAACGTCTGAGCCTCAAATCGAAAAGCCGCCCTATTTGCGAATTCCTCAGGTGTCATTTCAGTATTGTTTCTGAGATCCCATACTGCAGGGTAATAACGCAGGATTACCTCAGGATGAGGTATATGTTCCTGAGTAGTGACTAGATAATTAATATAAGGTGCAAATTCATAGGTTAGTTCAACAGTACTCATACAGCACGATGTATAGAGTACATCGACCTTCTTTTTTCCATCATCTGTTATGTTTCTTAGCGAATTTGCAAAAGCAGGGATTGTAACGACGTTATTACCGTCTGTATCAGTTAAACAATATTCTTGCCAACCAGTCCCACCGGGTGCATAAGTAATTAATGCATAATGTTCTGCAGGAAATGATTTCATCATTTGAATACAAAATAATTCTAATGTGTTTAGATCTCCCATGTCGACTTCATCTGGCCAACCATACATTTCATTAAGTTCAATTCGTTCGCCAGTTTCACTAATGTAGGCAAGTTTAGAATTTCCACAACCAATCCTATCAACTAGACAAACAATGTTTAGTTCTTCGTCTGATCCTATTTTTGAGAGGTTTTCGAGAAGAGGGGCGATATAGACATCCATACTTGAATCGCCACACATATAATACATAACAGTCCATTTAGCCTGTGTATTGGCTACCGACAAGTTTCCGTCAAGGTTTTCATTTTGTAGGATATTCGCTGACGTAATAATCGTCGACGAAATTAAAAGAAAAATCAACCCAAAAATGTACAATACTTTGTTGTTAATCATTATCTTTTGCCCCCCATTTGCCTATAGGCCCAAATATCCACTGTATAATATAATGGGACTCTAAATATATAAAAGAGTTGCATTGCTATGATAACAATAATTACCCATTATCAAGGGCTAATTCACAACCAATTGTTATGTCTGTAACAAAATGTGGTATATGTGTACCAAATAAATTAAGTTACAATTTCTTTTAATTTATCTTGTGCAATTGCTTTTTTTATCTCCATTGCAATTCTTTCACCATAAGATATTGAATCGCCGTAAAGATAACCAGAATGCGGCGTGAAACGAGTCAAGGGGCTACCTGGTATTCTCATACTAACATCAAAGACAACCATTTCCTCTTTTCCTTTATCAGCAGCAATAGCACCCTGAAGTGCAAATGGACCAATTATACCAGGGGGGCATTCTTTTTTTGTAGTTTTGACAAATTTCTCACCGAGCACGAATATCTTTTCAATAATGGACTCCTTTGTAGTAGCTGCTATATGACCTGTTTCAATTATCTTCGGTTTTAAATATTTTAAGACCTCAAGTTGCTCATTTGCAGGAAGTCTGATAAGCCCGTCAAGATTCGTCTGCCTTCTAGTATCAGTGCCCATTATTTCAAGCTCATCATCAACTGCAGAATAGAAATAATTGAAATTAATCTGAGCGCCAATAATATATTCTTCAATAACTGCCTTTTCAAGCGATTCTTTTGTAATCATCTTTTTCTGTAGAAGCTCTCCAGATTTCTCCTTGTAATCTTCATAGTCTACTGCATAGAAAAAGGCTCGTTCATAACCCCTTATTGCTTCGTTTACTTTTACAATTACTAACCTATCAATATCTTTTGGGGATTTGATAATTTTTGGAAATCTAATTCCTGCTTTTTCTAAAAGATAGTACTGGTTTTTTGGAACATCCCTTTCTTCTAGTTTTAGCATTGTTCTCGTTCCATAAATTGGAACTTTGAAATTGTTTTCAATATCCTTAAAATCAAAATAAACCCAGAAATATCTGTTGTGAATGAAAATTGTATTATTTTTCCTTAGTTCTTCTTGAACTTTGGGTTTTGTTATGTCTGAAAATTTATCAAGAATAATGGTTTTGTCAATGCAACCTTTTCCATCTCTTGATTTGTAATATTTTGTATAAGTTTTTTCTCTTCCTTTTTGACAAACTGCAAGTGTCCTAAACCCATGTTTTTTTGCACCACGACACACATCAAGACCGCTATGGCCACCGAGAACGCCTATTGTTATGTTATCTTTATCATAAGTTTCTACCAGGCTTTGAATTTCTTTTCTATCTATCATACAATATCTCCAAAACAAAATTATTTGAATTTAACCCTTTTTGACATATATATTGGTAATGGCAAAAGATCCTGTGGATAGTCTTTTACATTTTTTGATATAATTTCTTTTAGTTCGCCAAGTGAATATGCTTTTTCTTCAGCAAAAGTAGCATCTCTAAACCTCGGCGTAAATGAATTACTTTCTATTTCTTTATCTCCGATTACTATGCTGATTGGAACCCACTCTTTTTCTGACCCCCTTATTTTTTTACCAACGCTTTCTTCACGATCATCAATATCGGCTCTGATGATTACTCCGTATTTCGAAGAATTTAATTCTTCGACTAATTTTTCACAATTTGGCACAAATTCATCTTTAACTGGAATGAATCTAATTTGAGTTGGCGAAAGCCAAAGTGGAAGCATTGGTTTTTGCCCTTTTTGCATTTTAATTGCTTCTTTTTCAAGTAATGCATAGATTACTCTTTCAATAGCACCCGAGGGGCTACAGTGAAGAATTAAAGGATGTTTCTGTGTTCCATCTTTATCAGTAAACTTGATATCGTATCTTTCACCGTTTTCTATGTCGATTTGATCAGTACTTAGCGCAGATGCTTTATTGGACATATCAACAAAGTTAAACTCAAATTTTAAAATAAAGTAAAAAATTCTTTCAT
>CAYLKT010000115.1:0-2298 GCA_964384305.1 uncultured Thermoplasmatales archaeon
GAGGATGCACTATGGACAGGGGTATTGTTCCAATTAATAAAAATTATGAACTTGAATATCGTTATTATGACAAAGACCAAACATACAAGTATTTCAACAGAAAATTTGAAGTTCTTCTTCTTGAAAAAAAGACTCTGAAGAAAAACTATGTAATGCATATGGATAACAGTGACACAAGATCAATGACGCCGTACGTCTATAGGGCAAATCAAAGAAAAAAGTATGATTTTGGTGTAACAACTCTTAACTGGAATGATATAAAAAACAACTTCTTAGATTTCGTAGTTGGGGAAATTGGAGAAAGAGGAAGGGGAAACGCAAAAAAGGCATTAGGGAAACTATCTTCCCCAAAGATATAAGAAATATTTTTGTTTAGTACTCAGTAATCCTATATTTTCCATGCACTGGTTCATAAATCTGGCCATTGCGCCTCAATCTATCAAGTGCTTGTTCTACCTTACTTGCCTCAATTCCTTTAATCTCAGCCTCTTGTATTATGTCACCCCTTGCCGCATTTTCGTCTTTTGCTTCACTACACAAACGTTGAATTATGTCCATGATATTGCGCATACGATCATGTTGACTGTGACTAATACCCGTCGCGATAAGATCAATGTCAAATTTACCAGTCTCTCTATCCATTCCTACCCTACGCAAATATTGATCAATGATATATATCGCTCTTTTTGCATCTTCAACAGTTGCTTCTTGACTAAGTCTTATCTTGGCACTCGCCTCTGAAAGTCTCACAAAAGCCTCAAGCTGTCTAGGCGTAAATGTAATAGAGTCATCAGACGAATTTCTGAAATCCACATAATAAGCCTTCAACATATCCAATGTATCGTCAGTCATCACAGGGAAAATATTTCTTTTTGCATATGCAATATATTTCCTTAGAAAAGCAGGTTCAAAAGTCGGCATGACAATTTTCATCAAATTATCTTTTTCTTTTTTAGTATGTTTTGATTTTTTAGTTTTTGTAATATTCTCAGCAACCTCTCCCGCTTTATGAGTAAGCAAAATATGGGTTGCTAACTCTGCATCCTTTGGCCTATCGGGTTTATCAATAATGGAAAAAATCAGATCAAAACGAGAAATTAGAGCGGGCGGCATGTTAATCTGTTCATGCATTGGCATAAACTCATCAAAACGACCAAGCTTGGGATTGGCAGCAGCAAGAATTGAACATCGGGCTTTTAATGTAGCATTAATGCCTGCCTTTGCAACAGAAATCTCTTGCTGTTCCATTGCCTGATGCATCGAGCTCCTATCAGTTTCCTCCATTTTATCTATCTCATCAATACAAGCAATACCCATATCAGCAAGGACTAGCGCTCCTGCTTCAAGAGTCCACTGACCCTCGCCAAACTCATCACGAACTGCAGCTGCCGTAAGACCCGCAGCAGATGATGCCTTTCCTGAAGCGTAAACACTCCTTGGAGCTAGTTTAGCCATATAAGTAAGCATTTGAGATTTTGCAGTACCTGGATCCCCAACAAACAAAGTATGGATGTCCCCTCGTATACGAGTGCCATCGGGCATCTCCTTAGCCAATCCTCCAAAAAGCTGCAAGACCAGTGCTTCTTTTTCTACATCCATCCCATAAATCGTAGGTGCGATACTCTCCTTCATTTTCTCATAAATAGCAGGGTCTTTACTTACCTTCAAAATCTCTTTTTCATCTTCAGGGGTAACTTCTACTTCTTCAAATGCCATTTCCTGGCCTTCAACACTAATCGCATCCATTACTTTATTAAATGAAGTAAGACGGAAAGTACCTCGTCGCCTCTGCATAGAATGCAGAATGCCGTTTACAATAACCCTATCCCCAGGAGCTATCTCACCAACAAGATCATCCTCCAAGTATACACTAATCCGCTCTGGTTGAGCACCACCACGAAGGCCCTCTGGATTTTCTTGAATCTCTATTTTTTGAGAATCTATAAACTCAGATAGATTGGTCAGAAGTTTAAACGAAGAAACCCTGCCGCATCCACCTTGATCCTCATAACACTCAGATGGCTCCTTTAAAATATCTTCCTCCTGCTCAATTCTAATAACGGCCCCACATTTTGCACATTGAAATGCACCAACCTGAAGCTTGGGCCTCACTTCTGTTCGTTTTTTCACTAGACCTTCTATCGCAGAAAATTTTCCAAGATGATTTGCACGGATATGTCTTATAACTATTTTATTTGTGTCAGGAAGACCAACAACTCTAAAATGAAGTCTTAACTTATTTTCAGCTGCAACATCAATATTTCTAAGAGCTTCCTCCGCATTAAAAATAGCCTTATA
>CAYLKT010000115.1:2398-3996 GCA_964384305.1 uncultured Thermoplasmatales archaeon
GACTAGTTTAATAATTTTTAGCGGGCATAAAAAATCCTTGAGTGGGTGCACGTTTCACGAATTGACAGCCCATCTGCGTTCTCAACCCCGTTAACCCTTTGAGCACCAGCAGTTTGCGGTAAGGCTGCTCACTTCCGTGCCTCACCCGATTCCCGCAATTAAAATGTACATATAATCCTCCGATTATATGTGACCATCGCCTCTGATCCCATAGGACAAGGTATCATCGTCTACAAATGGATCAACAAGTGTTCGTTACATCGCCTCTTGGTTTCGACCCCAGCATAAAGACGATTTCTGGTTACAGGGAACGTCTACCTCCCCGGTCTATTCTACACCTATCGCCAACTTTCTTAATTATAGTGATCTCCGGATAATCGTCATCATATTTCTAAAGAACTGAAAGAATATTAGAGCCAGTGCCGCAACTAAAAATCCAATGTCTCTTGCAATATTAAGTGCAATATTAAGTATTTTATTTGGATCACCCTTCAAGTTCATACCCGCGTTTATTGAGTCGATTACTAGGAAGTATATAGATACAACTACAACGAAGAATAGTATTATGTTTACGTAGAATGCCCATTTATACCATTTCTGCTTACTAAATTGCTGAAGCATATTTCCTACCATGGTAACAACTCCTCTTATAAATATGCAACGACAAGTAGCTATATGAAAGTTATGCTAAAAAATTAAAAGAAATCGTCAAGTTTTGTTGTTTTCACCCTGTCACTCATAAAAAGAGAGTCTATTGACTTTTCAACTAATTTAATTCTCTGACGAGCGTATGGTGGAAGATCGTATCTTTCTGCAATTTCTTTTGATATCTCAAGATATTTTTTTACAGATTTTTCATGAACTGTAAGGGTCAATTTTCCGCCACATTTCAGACAAACTCCCTGTAACGGGGGTCTCCGATAAGAAATGTTACAACTTGGACAACGTACAGATTGTTTGCTGAATGCCCTCATGTTTCCAATCATATCTGGCAAGAAATGCCTTTCAATAACCTTGTATGCAACATCAGGAGTGTCCACTGCCCGTATTTTTGCGGCAAGGTTTAGCTGTGCATTCATCTTATCCATCATAGTCTTCAAAGTTTTATAATTGGACTCTTTTGGACCTTCGGAAATATTATCTGTGTCGTGAGTGAAACAAAAATGCTCATATTGAAGTTCTGTACCAATTCTTTCTGACACTAAACCCATTATCCCTTCTAGATTTTTAGAGTGTTCGTGAAGGAGAGATGCCTCATATAGGTCAATGGGATACCGTGCAAGAGTATCAACGTTGTGAGCCTCTTTATCAACCTCAGATGGATCAATACGCGTTGTGAGAATTAGTGGTAAATCCATTTTACCACCACGTTTATCAGGAATATACGAATGAGAAAAATTGATTAATGCATCCATGAGGAGCATTAAACCATCTTCGTCACCATCCGCGTTACGGCGTTTTGCTGCATGATAGAATGGATGAGCGAAACATACTTGAGCACCAGTAAAACCGATTATTCTTGATAATGAACCAGCTGATGTGTGTGGTGCAAGTCCAACAGTTAGATGGCCCGTAAGATCTTCTAGTTTTTTTATGTT
>CAYLKT010000116.1:0-3994 GCA_964384305.1 uncultured Thermoplasmatales archaeon
CAAAAATAATTAGACATGTGAAAAGGACATCGGTAGATACCAAATATCCCCAATGCCCTCAAATCAGCGAGAAAGATAGATACCAAATATCTTTCAACTCTCCGTCACACACCATGTCATCATTTGTCACTGATATTATTTAAATCTGCTGTGTGAAAATGCCGAAATGGAAATATTTATAAATATTAAAGGTATAATAATATAATACTATGGTGATAATAAAATGAAGAAAAAGGCGATTATTATTGGGATATGTGTTTTATTGGTCAGTATGCCTATTACGATAGCAATATCTCCAGGTTCTACTGATAGATAACTCACTTGTTAAAAAAATTGTATCAGCAGACGATAGTGGCGTTCCTTCTTGGGCTCAGGGATCTTTCAATGGCTCTTGGGCATATGATTTCCTGGGAGTGGGAGTACCTTGGCCGCCATTAGGGAACATATCTGGATATTACTCTACAGGATATCACTGGAATGTAAAATTCTGTTATTTTATGGTGGATTTTAAATACTACAGCGGAGAAAATGCTACAATATTAAATGGGGTAATTTTTGGACCATATATGTTTGGAAATGCAATTGAGCTTGAGAGTGGCAACAAAACTGCTTTTGTAGGCATCGGTCATTATAATGCATCAAGTTCAGAATTTCTTTGGAGACTTATGTCATTCAAAGGGCCCACATTCTTCATGTCTGGAAAATACACCAAATTTGAAGAATAAAACTGCTCTTCTTTTCTTTTTTAATTACTGATATTCAAATCACTTAAGGTTAAAAAACATTTTGTGAAATATTTTTAAACAGGTTACGTTATGTCATCTGTATAGTGAGATATAATGAAGAGGGAGAATTGCCCATTTTGCGGACATAGATGGATAAGAAAGTCAGATGAATCACCCATAGTATGCCCCAAGTGTAAAAATAAATATTATAGCCAAGAAGATCTAGCAAAAATGAAGAAGAATAATAAAAAACAATAGTGATTATTGTTCATAGTAATGGAAACCTTAAGTAAAAATTTTATCAATGTTGGAAGCACTAATATGAAGATAAAGTGTCTCGGCGGGGTTAATGAAATTGGTGGAAACAAAATACTTATAGATCATAAAAAAACTAGAATATTACTTGATTTTGGGATGAGCTTTAAAAAAACAATGACCTATTTTTCTGAATTTCTGAGCCCTCGCAAAAGTGTTGCAATGAAAGATTTCTTTGAATTGGGTCTTCTTCCAGATATTACAGGTATTTATCGACAGGATTATTTAAAACACATGGGCAGAGCTTCTGAAGAAAGAAGTGTCGATGGTGTTTTTCTTTCTCATGCTCATGCAGATCATGCACAGTACATTCATTTTCTTAGGAAAGATATACCTATTTTTTGTACGAAGGAGACCTATATCATTCTAAAAGTCGTGGGTGAAACTGGAATAAACGCTTTTTCTGAACTTACCACAATGTGCGATTCTTTTTCTTTCTATAGAAATAAGCAGGATAAACTTAGCAAGGTAACGCGCAGAAACATTGACCACGTTTATGATAGAAATTTTGTTTTTTTGGAGCCAGAGAAACCTGTTAGAATCAAGGATATCAAACTTGAGATGTTACCTACGGATCATTCTTTGCCGGGTGCATCTGGGTGTATTGTTTACACTGATGAAGGGAACCTCGTGTATACAGGGGATATACGTTTCCATGGCTATCATGGTGAAAAAAGTAAAAGATTTGTCGAAAAAGCAGCAAGTGTCAAACCAAAGTGGATGCTTTCAGAAGGTACTAGAATAGATAAAACTGAAAAAGATAGCGAACAAGGAGTTAAAAAGACAATTAGCAAGTTGATGCAAAAAGCAAAAGGTCTTGTTTTTGTCGAACATCCCATCAGAGACTTGGATCGAACGATGTCAATTTATACTGCGTCTAGAGAAAATAATAGGGAATTTGTTGTAACCTTGAAGCTTGCGTATTTGATTAAATCTCTTGGAGAATATTGTCCTTTTAAATTGGATGATGTAAAAATCCTGTTACCTTTGAGGGAATGGGGTCTTATTAACAGCCCTAGAAAAGATATTGATGAAATCATTGAAGAGTTTCATCCAAAAAAAGAATACAAAAAATGGGAGCAAGAACTTGTTTGGGGAAAAGGAGCCGTTGCTAGAAAAAATGCCATTACATATAAAGAGCTCAAGAAGAATCCCAGTAAATATACTGTATCTATGAATCTTTGGGAGATAAGCGCTCTTATTGATATTAAACCAGAGAATGCTATTTGGATTAAATCCTCTTGCGAACCGTTTAGTGATGATATGGAGATTGATGAAAAAAGAAAGAATGAGTGGCTTGAACATTTTGGCATAACAAAATATAGTGCTCATGCTTCAGGACATGCGTCTGGCGACGAAATAAAGGATATGATCCGAAGAATCAACCCTGGGGAGTTGATTCCTATTCACACCGAGCATCCTGAAATGCTATTGGATTACAACAAGTGAAAAAATGATAGAAATACGTCCTTGTAAAGATGAATTAAAAAATGCTTTTATTTTTGCAGAAAAATATGATCGAGGAAACTTTGGTAAAAATGTTTTGGGTGTTTCTCATGAAGAATATATTGAGTTTATACGAATTGGTAAGCTATGTGAACTCATGTTTGTAAGGATACTAAGTGAGAATAATATAAGTTGTAGATGTGATGAGATGCTTATTGTTTGTAAAGATGAGCACAGAAAAGGGCCAGATTTAGTATTGTCCCATTCTGGACAAGAAGTTGATATAAAAGCAGCCAATAAATTGTTTCACACAAGGCTTCTTGTTAGAGAAGACCAATTCAAGGCACACATCCATGATCTTTATGTTGGTTCTAAATATATAGATGACTCTTTAGTCCAATTTCACGGGTATGTAACTGGCAAAGAGTTGGGAAATATAGAACCCCAAGATTTTGGATATGGTCTATGTAGGCATGTGCCTTTGAATGAGTTAAAATCCATTGAGAATTTTATTAGTCTCTGCAAACAAAATAAAAAAGTTGAATAGATTGCGGGTTTAAAAATGGAGAATAAGTTGATGGTAAAGGAAATTTTCAAGAATAAACGTCTCAAAATAAATAAGATTTATAATGAAAATTGTCTCGAATTTATGAATAAAGTTTCTGATGAATCGGTAGATCTCATATTTGCAGATCCTCCATATAATCTAAGTAAAAGTAATTTCAAGATGAAGTTTGTGAAATCAAAAGGAAAAGATCTTGATACTAATAAAGGAGATTGGGATGCTTTTATGTCTCCAAAAGATTTTGAGAATTTTACATACTCTTGGCTAAAAGAATGCAAAAGAATTTTAAAGCCAAATGGTACCATCTGGGTTGCAGGAACCTATCATAACATTTATCTTGTTGGATATCTGATGCAAAGTATGCTTGATTTTGAAATCTTAAATGAAGTTCTTTGGCATAAGCTTGATGCAACGCCCAATATGTCTTGTACTAGGTTTGTTGCAGATCATGAGAATTTTATATGGGCTAGAAATGGGAAGGGCAATACCTTCAACTACGAAGAAATGAAAAAATTGAATGGGGGAACCCAAATGAGAAGTATATGGCCGAAAGGAAAGACTGCTGGTGGGAAAAAAGTTCACCCAACACAGAAACCAGAATGGCTTTTAGATCGAGTTATTCGTTCGACAAGTAACGAAGGAGATGTTGTTTTTGATCCATTTATGGGGAGCGGTACAACTGCATTTGTAAGTAAAAAGCTCAATAGAAATTTCATTGGTTGTGAGATAAACGCAGATTATGTTAATGCTGCTGACAAACGATTAAAATCTATTCCGGCAAAACTGGAAGAATTTTGTTAGGATGTGCAAACAAAAACCATAAGAAGCGTCAAGACACCAATTCCCGTGCAGTAAACTATCTTATCATGGCAGGTTTGTTCTGCATTACATGATTAGTGATACGCCATGTTTATCCAAACGTTAGTGATATCAGATATCCCGT
>CAYLKT010000117.1:0-1434 GCA_964384305.1 uncultured Thermoplasmatales archaeon
GTACTTGACGCAGGAATTGAATGTTCGCATAATGAAGAGAAATTGCCAGCAGAAGATAGAATTTTAGGAAAGCATTTGGATAAAAACATAATGCCCACAGTGAACGATGTTAAAAGCAAGATTGCTGGAGGTAAATAATGGCAGCAAATAGAGGTCGCCGTAATAAAGGCCGAAGACCTGCAAGAAGAAGGGAACCACGGACAGTTGAATGGGTCCCAAAAACAAAGCTCGGTCGGCTAGTAAAAAGTGGCGAAATAAAAACTATGAAAAGCGCACTAAAGTCAGGATTGCCAATAAGGGAACCGGAAATTGCCGATGTTTTAATTGGAGAAATAAACGACGAAGTAATCGATGTTAACATGGTTCAGCGTATGACTGACTCTGGTAGAAGAATAAAGTTTGTGATAACAGTTGCAGTTGGAAATAACGACGGCTTTGTTGGAATTGGTCAGGCAAAAGGCAAAGAAGTTGGATCAAGTATACGCAAAGCAATAGATGATGCAAAGTTGAACATAATAGAAATACGAAGAGGATGTGGCTCTTGGGAATGTGGTTGCAGAAAGCCGCATACTGTCCCATATGCAGTAACTGGAAAATCGGGCAGTGTTGAAATAACCCTTAAACCTGCCCCGAGAGGAATTGGTCTCGCCACGGGCGGTGTTGCAAAGAAAATCCTGACACTTGCTGGAATTGAAGACTGCTGGGCGTTTACAAGCGGTAAAACAAAAACAACGGTAAATTATGCAAAAGCCGTTTTCAACGCTCTTGAACAAAATATAGAGATGCGTATAATGCCAAACGAAATTAAAAGCATTGGAATAATTTCAGGGAGTATCGGTAAATTAAATGAATCTCAACCATCCGAGAAACAAACAGACGCACCGCCAACAACCGAAGAACAAAAAACAGTACCAACTAAGGAGGCAGCATAATATGGCATATGCAGCGATAAGAGTTAGGGGAATTGTGAACATCAATCCCAACATCAAAAAAACTTTGGAACTTTTAAATCTAACAAGAGTAAACCATTGTACACTTTTAGACGAAGGCAAATCAACAAAAGGAATGTTACAGGTGGCAAAGGACTACATTACATGGGGAGAAATCAACAAAGAAACCCTGTCAAAACTAATCTCAGAGAGGGGAAGGCTAAAAGGAGACAAAGAAGTCACCAAGGGATATCTAAAATCTACAACTTCATATGATGCAATTGAAAAACTATCTGAAGACGTATCAAATAATAAATTCAAATACAAAGAAATCCCAGACGTGAAGCCGATATTTAGACTTTCACCACCAAAAAGAGGATATGAAGGAGTCAAAAGATCCTTTGTAAATAAAGGCGCTCTTGGATACAGAGGCAAAGAGATAAATAAATTAATTGAACGAATGTTATAAAATTTCAAATATTCCAAAAGGTTTTTATATTCTTTG
>CAYLKT010000117.1:1534-3975 GCA_964384305.1 uncultured Thermoplasmatales archaeon
CATGATGGTTTCTGAAGAAACGTATATGACCTCTGGGGCGCACATTGGTACAAGACAAAAGACAGCAGATATTAAAGATTTTGTTTATAAAGTAAGAAACGATGGCCTTTACATAATTGATATTAAAAAGACTGATGAAAAAATAAAGACAGCTGCGAATCTCATTTCAAAATATGACCCTAAAGATATTCTTGCAGTATCCGTCCGCCAATATGGTCAAAAACCAGTTAGAAAACTTTCAGAATATACTGGAATTCAAATCTTAGATGGTAGATTTAGGCCAGGTACTTTAACAAATCCTAGTTCTAAAGGCTTCCTCGAACCAGAATTAATCATTGTGACAGATCCTCTTGCAGATCAACAGGCATTACACGAAGCAAAAAACATAGGGGCTCCAGTCATAGGTCTTTGTGATACAAATAATGAGACAAAATATCTGGATCTTGCGATACCAACAAATAACAAGGGACGGCGTGCACTTGCACTTGTTTACTGGTTACTTACAAGAGCAATATTAAAGCAACAAGGCAAAATAAAGTCCTATGATGAGTTTAAGCCGACAGTAGAAGATTTTGAAGCTGAAATTTAAATAGCCTTTTATCATTCTCTTCACTAGTTTTACATAAATAAGAGGAGATGCACCTTTGCAAATTAAAGTAAGCGACAATATAATCTTGGTTGGTACTGCCCATATTTCTGAAGATAGTGTTAGAGAAGTAAGAGAAACAATTGGAAAATATAAACCAGATATTGTTGCAGTAGAACTTTGTAAAAGAAGACATGATGCCATAACAAACAAAGACTCTTGGGAAAACAAGCCGGTTACTGCTCTTTTAAAAGGTAATAATGCCTATTTTATGCTTGCACAAACGTTTCTTGCATCCATCCAAAGAAAACTTGGAAATGAATATGGAGTGGAACCTGGCTCTGAAATGATTGCCGCGATGAATGAAGCGAAAAAAAGCAATTTGGATGTCGCACTGGTAGACAGAGACATATCTATTACACTAAACAGAGCTTGGCGCAAGATGGGATTTAGAGAAAAGTTTAAGGTGGCATGGGAATTTTTAAAGGCAATTTTAGGCTATGATGAAGAAGAACTTGAAGAATTGAATCTAGAAGAGTTGATGGATCAGGATGTCATTTCACAAATGATGGAGGAATTTGGGGAGTTTGCCCCAAGTGTGGCAACTGTTTTAATTCATGAACGGGATGAATATATTGCAAAAAAAATTCTTGATGCTAGCAAGAAAGGAAGAGTTGTTGCCGTTGTCGGTGCTGGACATCTAAATGGAATAAAAAATCATTTAAAAAATGGTATGCCAGATGTAGATTTAGAGGAATTAGAAAAAATTCCAAAAAAACGTGTTAATATCTTGAAAGCTGTTGGATATGCAATACCAGTATTGGTTATTGGATTAATTGGATATTTATTATACACTGGCAATTGGGAACAATTAAAGACTGCATTGATATGGTGGTTTTTGATAAATGGAAGTCTTTCTGCCATTGGAACAGCAATTGCAAGAGGGCACCCTTTTTCCATTCTTACTGCATTTTTTGCCGCTCCATTTACTTCATTGAACCCTGCTATTGCTGCAGGATGGGTTGCAGGTATTGTTGAATTCAAAATGCGAAAACCTGTAATAAAAGATTTTAAAGATCTCAGTAAACTTGACAGCGTTAAGGATTTTCTTAACAACAGGGTTATTAGGTTACTTATGGTAGTGGCGCTTGCAAATGTAGGAAGTATGATTGGTACCTTTGTTGCCATACCATATCTCATTAGTCTTGGACTTGGTGCATAATTCCTGACTCAAAAAACTGATAAGTGTAAAATTGGTTAGTGATACAGATATGAAGGAAAATAAAAAGGTTTACACTTCATTCCATGACGTACCTATAAGAGACTATATGTATTTTCCAAAAGGAACAATTGATGTTGACAATCCAGGAAAATTTAGCAAAATCGAAGTCATCCATCTTTTAATTTCAATGTTTGTTTTAACGCTTGCATTTTCGTTTGCATTGACGGGGAACAATCTTGTAGATGGATTCAATCATGGTTTCGATTTGAATAACTTGTTGAATTTTATTCCAATTTCATTTCTTGGAATCGTTTCTGCATTTTTCTTTCATGAACTTTCTCACAAGTTTATGGCACAAAAGTATGGTTTATGGGCAGAGTTTAGGATGTTTCCAGTGGGATTACTTATAGCACTTCTGCTTTCGTTAGCCGCAGGAGTCGTATTTGCGGCCCCTGGAGCAGTAATGTTTAGAGGGGGAAGTAGAACATTTGAAACGGGCAGAATCGCAGCAGCAGGACCCCTTGCAAATATAATTATCTCCTCGATTACCTTTCCTTTGTATCTTTTTGTATTTTTTGAAACAGAAATCGGTCAAATAGTTGGTTTTATATGCTTAATAAACGCATTTCTTGC
>CAYLKT010000118.1:0-3952 GCA_964384305.1 uncultured Thermoplasmatales archaeon
GGTTGAAGAACTACATTGTTCAATTTTAATAGTTCTTTTTCTACATGTGGTTCGTTTTCATAAACATCCAAGCCTGCCCCAAAAATCCAATGTCCTTTTAATACATTTACAAGTGCTTTTTCATCAATGATAGGACCACGGGAGGTATTTACTAGAATTGCTGTTTTCTTCATCATCCTGAGTTCCTGTTCACCTATTAAATGATGCGTTGAAGAAAGCAAAGGAACGTGAAGCGAAACAAAATCTGATTTTTTAAGAAGGGTATCAAGTTCAACTTTTTTTGCACCAAGTTCATTTTCTAATATCTCATTTGTTTTACTATCAGCATATAAAATTTTCATGTTGAACCCTTTACTTTTCAAAGCAAAACATGTACCAATTCTTCCAGCACCAATGATACCAAGTGTCTTTCCCGTTATATCCTGGCCAAGTAAAAGCATTGGATCCCATCCTTTAAATTTACCACTTTTAGTAAATTTATCACCTTCAACGATGTGACGAGCCGTAGAAAATAACAACGACCATGCCATCTCAGCAGTTGCATCAGTAAGAACACCCGGAGTGTTACTAACAGCTATGTCTCTTTTAGTAGCTGCCTTTACGTCTATATTATCGTAGCCGACTGCATAACTAGCTATCATCTTGAGTTTTGGCTCTGAGTTTACGACATCTGCATCTATCGTGTCGGTTAGAAGACAGAGAAGACCATCTTTTCCTCGCACGCCTTTGATGATTTCCTCTTTTGTTAAAACGCGATCATGAGGGTTTATCTCCAATTCGTGTTCTTTCCGAAGTAAATCAAGCCCCGGCTCTGGGATTTTACGTGTAACAAATATTTTCATAATTACACCACATTAGGAGTGATAGTTATGATGCATGTGAAGGGAGCTTAAAAATTTTATAATTCTTCCTTGACTGTTTCAAAGCAAGCACATGTAAGTGTTTTACCAACTCCTTTTAACTCCCTTAATTTATCCACAACTAGTTTCCCTATTTCTTCTAATGACTCCCCTCTAACCTTGAGTAAAAGATCATATTCTCCAGATATTATGTGTACCTCATATATTCCTTGTATTTTAGCGATACGATTTGCAAGTTCTCTTTGAGAGACATTTGTATTGTGGAGAAAAGATACGAAGATAAATACTTTGGAAGGTAAGCCTGTTTTTTTATAATCAACAACGGTTGTAAATGATTTTATGATGCCTTTATCCAACATCTTTTGAATTCTATCATGAACTGTAACTCTCGGAATTTTTACATTTGATGCTATTGTTTTTGTAGAATTTCTTGAGTTTTTTTTCAATTCTTCAAGTATAATTTGATCTTTTTTATCTATCATTATTTACATTATGTCGGTAATATTATTTATAACTTGCTTTTTTTGGTATTTTTGACGACTAATTTGACATTATGTTTATATACCATACGTGACAAATGTATATACTATGGAAACACAAAAACAAGCCATACTAAAAATTCAAAGTCACATAAGAAGAACACTGGCAAACCACTTAACAGACAAAGACTTCATAGAAATATCGCCAGTAATACTTTCACCAATGACAGACCCATTAAATCATCCAACATCCCCTGGAGATATAATCTGTTATGGAAAAAAATATCATCTTACACAAAGCATGATATTTCATAAACAAGCTGCGATGAAGACACTTGATAAGATATTTGTATTTTCCCCAAATGTTAGGTTGGAACCAATTGATAGATCAAAAACTGGCAGACATTTATTCGAATTTAGTCAGCTTGATTTGGAAGTGAGGGGTGCAAAAAGGGAAGACATAATAAGCCTTTGCGAAGAAATGATAGTTACTCTAATAAAAAAGGTAAAAGAGGAATGTCCCAAAGAATTAAAGATTCTTGGAAGGGAACTTAAGATTCCTAAAACACCCTTCAAAAAAATATCATATAAAGATGCTTATGAAAAATACGGAGAAGAGTTTGAGACTGAAATATCAAAGCAAAGTAAAGACCCTGTTTGGATAGTTGATATGCCCATAATGCATAGAGAATTTTATGACAGAGAGCATGACGATAAACCAGGCTTTTTAGCAGATATGGATCTTATTTATCCGGAGGGTTATGGAGAAGCACTATCTGGTGGAGAAAGAGAATATAAGTATGAAAAAATTAAAAGAAGGATGAAAATAAAAGGTAAAAAATTCTCAGAATTTAAAGAATATTTGAATTTGGCAAAAGAAGACTTACCACCCTCTGCAGGATTTGGAATTGGAATAGAGCGGCTTACTAGATTTATATGCGGATTAGACAATGTGGACGAGGCTTCACTATTTCCAAAGGTTCCCGGCAAACCATCCATATGATTATTGCTGATTTGATACAACATTGACCAATACTTCATTCAACATTGATTCTACATTGTTTTTTCTAGCAATTTTGAGTAACATACCATTTATAGAATTTATCTCTGTTTTTTTACCTTGCAAAAAACTTTGTAGCATGGAAGATTTGTTTTCTGATGTTTCGTTAATTACTTCTTTTGTCTTTTTGATCATCTCATTATATGATAGGTTTAAGTTTTCTGAGTTTGCAATATTTGTAGATTCTTCACAAATCTTTTCCACAATTTTTTCCAAAATCGGGTTTTTTAAAAGATAGTTATTACTGCATTGAAATATAGTTGTCAAAGGGTTAATGCTGGAATTAACTATTGTTTTAATCCATATATCTCTCACTATGTCCTTGCTGTAATTTGTTTTTATACCCGAGGTGTTAAACTCTTCTATAATGGCAGTCAGCTCCATGGTTTTTTTACCATTAAGTGTACCAATTGTAGTTTTTCCAACACCAGTATGAATAATACTTCCAGGTTTTGAAAAAACAACACCATGTGTTGTAATACAAATAAATATTCTATTACGTGGAAGATATTTACTGATTTTTTCAACATTATCAAGTCCATTCTGAATAGAGATAACAACTGTGCTTTCACCCATGATTTTTTTTGCTTCCTTCATAGCCGTTTCCGTGCCAAAGGATTTAACCGATAAAATCAGAAAATCAGGAATAAAAGAGATTTTATTAACTGATTCTACCGCAGAAATTTTTACAGATAGTTTTGTTTTTCCATCTATAGAAAGCCCTTTTTTATTTATTGCTTCAACATGGGGTTTTCTACCAACAAGAACGACGTCGTTGTGTTCTGAAAGGAGCCCTCCAAAAAGAGACCCTATTGCACCTGCACCCATAACTACGATGTTCATAACCCTATTTCCCTTATTTTCTCATTTATTTCATCCTCACTCATTGCAATTAAAGGATGAAGAAGTGGGCAAGATATTTTTTTTGTAAGTTCTTTGAGTTCTAACATTTCTTCTGATGGTTTTTCACAAAGACAATGGCCTGTAACAATAGCTTTACAGTTTTTTTCTTTTGTAATTTTATCTAGATTTGTTTTATCAGATAATTCCATCAAGTCTAATTTTGCATACCATTTGGAAGTAAATACCTCAAGCACCCCTCTAATATCTTTATCTGATGTTACAAAAATAGATTTACATCCGCGTCGCATCAAATACCATGCTGCAAGAACGTCTTTTTTCTTGTTTATTATTGACATGACCTTGCCTTGAGAGTTCAAAGGCATGCCCCCAACGGCTCTAATCTTCTTGGTAAAAACGAAGGCTTTTTTATCTCTTATCTCGATGAATAATTCAAAATCGGGTTTCGATAGATCTACATCTGCTTTGGTCGCGGCTACTATATCACTCCCCACTTTTACGGCTACATCTTGACTAGAGTATGTGTGATCTCCTGTTCTAGTTGCCCTAATCGCAAAGGACCTGTCTTTTGTTAAAGAACTCTTAGTAAATTTTACAGATAGTTCTGAAATTGTTTCTATATCGTCTGTCGTTTCAAAAGCAGGGCTAATTGAGGTTATCCCAAAGATGTTTCTTAGGATGGATGTGCTTTC
>CAYLKT010000119.1:0-1077 GCA_964384305.1 uncultured Thermoplasmatales archaeon
GACCTGTTCCGATAGATGAACTTTTAACCAATGGAAAAGAGTTAACAATAATACAGGTATCATCTGGCGGATAGAAAATTATTTTGCTCCCGTAGTGTAGCGGCCAATCATCATGGCCTCTCGAGCCATAGACTCGGGTTCAAATCCCGACGGGAGCATACCACTTGTTAATGTAATTAATTCATAAAACACATCAATCTTTTACGCGCCGTTTAAATTAAGAAAGCACATCTTTAACACATATCTTCACTAATTCTTCTTTTGGCCTAGTTGCATCAATTTTTAAAAAACGTCTACCTTTCGCAAGTTTCAAATAATTCTCATGTACCTTTTTTAAAAAAGACACTTTTTCAAAAGGTATCAAATTATCTCTAGTTTGTATGCGCTTTATGGAATCATCTGCATCAATGATAAATAAATACGTCCTATCAGGAATAATTACTCGATCGTTTGAAAGACATTTCAACCAGTCCATCGGGTTTTCTACAATATCTTCCATTTGCGCTCCTTGGTAAGCATAAGTCGACTCGGAATACCGATCGCACAAAACAATTTTTCCCTCATCAAGCCACTTTTGAATCTGTTTACAATGTTCAATTCTGTCTGCGATAAAGATAAATGCCGTTACAAATGGATCGGTTTTTGTTTCTATGCACCTTTGCACATTTTTTCCAAGAGATGAATTTGTTGGTTCTCTAGTCAAAACTACATCATAACCTTCTGATTTTAGTTTTTTATAAACTAATTCTGAAATTGTAGATTTTCCTGAACCATCGATTCCTTCAAATGTCAAAAAATGTTTCATTTATTGTTTTTCTCCTGCCTCCATTTGGCCTTATAATAACTTAAAGGATGACTTGTTCTTTTACATAGACTATCTACTTTATCCACGGGGCAAATTCCATAAGTCCTCATTTTGGCACAGCTTGGAGCTTTATATTGAGTTGATGATGTTTCTCCTTTGATGTGTTCCACTTGGTATCTTGTCCTTTCTTCTTCGTAATCTGGTGCAGTGCTAAAGAGTTTGAGGATGTCATTTGTCGATAATTTTAGCGAGTTTAAAAAGGCAACAAGAGC
>CAYLKT010000119.1:1177-3817 GCA_964384305.1 uncultured Thermoplasmatales archaeon
TCACATAGCCGTTTTTCATCTCGCGATTTATCATCTTCCACTCTTTATATCTAGTCGGAGCATTATGAAGATAGTCTGTAAAATGAATGCTTATTTTTCCCGAATCTTCAAAATAATAAACCCTTAGATTAAATTCTTTAGCAACTTCCATTAGAAAATTAGTAGGTTCATTTATTAGATTTATGTACGCCCTAACAGCTTCACCAAGAGCATATCTCCTCTTGAAATATGCATCCCCAATACAAACTGCAACCATCCTTGCTATTGGGTATGACAAAAGTTCCATAATGCATTCTGTATCTGTTACAAAAGCGCGACTTCCCGAATCATGATTATTAAATGAATTATCGAGTCGCTCTACGCCAATAACTCTTGCCCTTTCATATATAGGATCATCTAATATTTCTGCAACAGAGAGATTGTTTTCTTTAACATAATCTTTTGAAGCATTTAAGAATGGATATTTTGCAAGTGTTGAAAGCCCCGCCATGTTACACACCAATATCTAACCGTGAATCATTAATGAATTTTACCCTTGAAGAAAATTCGGCATTTTGGCATTTTACCACAATAAGTATATAAAGAGGGAGTGACAGAAATTACCACGGTGGGTAGCATAAAGGAGAGTGTAAATACGAATAATGAAGAATATGAAAACCCAGATGAAGAGTTAAGTTTTGTTATTTGGAAAGCAGGATTAAATAAAGAGTTAATGTCTTTTTGGAGATCAATGGAAGAGTGATCGGCAGGTTAGTTACCGAGTAACAAAATTTTCGTTGACTCAGCTTTTAGTAGTATTTTCTTTACCGGTATCTGTTGATTTCGTCCCGTAGTTTTTTTGCTTCGTTTTTTGATTTTTCTGCAAAATCTTCTTCAGCACCGGCATAGATTATTCCACGAGATGAGTTAATAATTACCATTTGGCCTTTGCTATTCACACCATTCTTAACTGTTTTTTCAACATCCCCACCCTGCTTGCCAACACCGGGAATAAGAATTGGGATGTCATTTCCTAAAATTTCTCGTATAACTCTAAGTTCTTCTGGGTATGTCGCACCAACAACAGCTCCGCAATTTCCATATTTATTCCATTTTTTGATTTTCTTTGCAACATATTCATAAACCGAAATGTCGTTTGATTTTATATCTTGAAAATCACCTGCAGATGGATTGGACGTTCTACACAAAATGAAACTGCACTTATCCTTATACTCCAAAAAGGGTTTTACTCCATCTATCCCAAGATAGGGAGTTACCGTTACTGCATCTGCATTTAATGTCTCAAAAAGACTTTGAGCATATTTTTTTGCAGTGTTTCCGATATCATTTCGTTTCCCATCAAGAATAACAACAATATCTTTTGGAATGCACTCTATTGTTTTTTCCAATAGTTCAAAGCATTCTTTGCCAAACACCTCATAAAAAGCCATATTTAATTTATATGCACAAACTAAATCCTTCGTCGCATCAATAATTGCCTTGTTAAAATCAAATAATGGCTTATTGCTTTCCTCAAACAAAAATCTTGGCACTTTTTCTTTGTCAATGTCTAGTCCAACTGAAACCAGACTGTTATTCTTTTTAGTTATTTTTGAAAGTTTATCTTTGAAACTCATAATATACCTAATGTTAATAGCACTTTATATATAAAAATGGAATCTAGTTAGTTATTTAATTAAGTTGCAATTATGTAGTTTTAAATGAAAATAATTTACGGGGTATGCTCATGGGGACTTGGCCATGCAACAAGGTCTTTGCCAGTAATCAGAAAATTAATAGATGAAGGAAATGAAATAACTATCATCTCTCATGACAGAGCGTTAAATCTCCTAAAAAATGAGCTTGGGGAAAACATAGACTATATTGACATCCCAGATTATCCTATGCTTCTTTCAGAAAATGCCAGACAATTTATGGCAAAAAGTATGATTTATTGGCCAAAATTTATTGGAGGAATGCAAAGAGGGCTTAGCAAGCTTACAAAAATTTTGGAACATAAAAAATGTGACAGGATCATCTCTGACGCCAGATATGAAATTTATAATCGCAAAATTCCATCATTTTTTATATCACACCAGATAAGAATAATGAATCCGCTAAGGATCAAAATGCTTGAAACTGGAAGTGAAATTTTTAATTTGTTCTTCTTTAAACGCTATGCGGGAGTTATAGTTCCAGACTATAAAGAAGATGACTTATCGGGCGATCTTTCTCACAACCTTAAAAAAATCGATGAAAAAAAAATTCACTATGTTGGCGTACTTTCAGATTTTAACAAAAGAAATGTTAAAAAAGACATCGACTACCTGATTTCAATAACAGGCCCTGAACCTCAAAGAAGTATTTTCGAAAGAAAAATACTTTCTAAAGTCGACAATCTAGATGGGAATATTGTAATCACTCTTGGAAAGTCGGAAAAAAAGGACAATATAAAAAACAAGGACATCAAAACTTATTCTTTTGTTTCAAAGGAAGAACGAGAGGATCTTTTAAACAGAGCAAAGCTTGTGATATCACGGAGCGGATATTCAACAATACTGGATCTTGCAGTTATTGGTACAAAGGCACTTATGACTCCAACTCCGGGGCAAATCGAACAGGAGTATTTAAGTCAATATCACAATAAAAAGAAGACTTTTT
>CAYLKT010000120.1:0-3779 GCA_964384305.1 uncultured Thermoplasmatales archaeon
ATTTATGGAATAGAAGAAGGCAAAATTGTCGCAAGAGAGGATGCAGGGGTAATAGAGTTTGACAAGGATCACTATTATTGTGCTGCTTTAGAATCACACAATCATCCATCAGCAGTGGAGCCATATGGTGGTGCTGCCACAGGCGTTGGAGGCATTGTTCGAGACATAGTTTGCATGGGTGCAAGGCCTATTGCATATGTTGATCCATTATTCTTTGGACCGATTGATTTACCATTAAACGAGCTCCCCAAAGGAGTAAAACATCCAAAATTCATATTCAAAGGAGTAGTAGATGGGATAAGAGATTATGGAAATAGAATTGGCGTTCCAACGCTTTCAGGTCAAGTGTACTTTCACAAAGGATATACCGGAAATTGCCTTGTAAATGTAGGCTGTCTTGGAATAATGGAAAAAAAAGAGATGATACATTCCAGGGCGAAGGCACCTGGTAACGTTTATGTTTATGTTGGCGGTAAAACTGGACGAGATGGAATTCATGGCGTAACATTTGCATCAGCAGAACTCACTGATGAAAGTGAAGAAAGAAGCAGATCGGCTGTCCAGGTAGGAGACCCCATTACAAAAGAGCCTGTAATTCATGTAACACTCGAATGTAATAGAAAAGGCCTTTTGGAAGGATTAAAAGATTTTGGTGGAGGTGGGCTTTCTTGTGTTTGCGGAGAACTTGCTTATGATGCTGGTTTTGGTGCAGAAATCCATCTTGACAAGGTTCCATTAAAAGAAGAGGGGCTCCACCCGTGGGAAATATGGATTTCAGAAAGTCAGGAGCGCATGATGTTTCTTGTCGCCCCAGAAAATGTTGATAAAGTTCTTCATATTTGCAAACAATGGGATGTTACAGCTGTCGTTGTTGGGCAGGTTATACCTGAAAAGATTACACGTGTTTTCTACAAGGGTGAAAAAATCCTTGAGATGGATATGGATTTCTTTACAGGTGGGCCAGTCTATGATACTTGTCAAAGACCATACACTCAACCAAAGGTCAAAAGTAAACAAGCAAAAGACTTTGAAATGCCTGACTTAAATGGCACTCTAAAAAAGCTTCTTGCTGCCCCAAACATTGCATCAAAAGAGTGGGTTATAAGACAATACGATCATGAAGTTCAAGGAAATACTGTAATAAAACCACTCCAGGGAAAACTAAACTATGAATCACATGGTGATGCAACTGTAATAAAGCCACTTGAAAAATCATTTAGAGGACTTGCCTTAACAGCAAATATTAACCCCAGGTTTATGGAAAGAGATCCATATTGGGGAGCATGTTCTGCAATAGATGAAACATGTAGAAATCTTGTTGCAGTTGGGGCAAAACCTGATTCACTTTGCGATTGTCTTAATTTTGGAAATCCTGAAAAACCAGAAAAGATGGGAGAGATCTATGAAGCATGCAGAGGTCTTGGCGATGCTGCAAGAGAACTAAAGTTGCCATTTGTCTCTGGAAACGTAAGTTTATATAATGAGTCGGTAAAAACATCTGTGCCACCTACGCCAGAAATAATGGGAGTGGGAATTGCAGAAGACATAAGAAAATGTGTTACATCAGATTTCAAATCTGAAGGATATCCAATTTATCTGGTTGGAAAAGAAACTGAAAAAGAAATGGGAGGATCTGAATACTATAGCATACTAAATATTGAAGGGGGGATTGTCCCAAGGGTTGATTTAAAAGTTCTTAAGAATTGTATGAATGGGGCGCTTTCTGCAATTGAAGATGGTTTAATTTCGTCATCTCATGATGTTTCAGAAGGCGGGATTGCTGTCTGCATTTCAGAGATGGTAATTGGTGGAGACATTGGTGCAGAAATCAACATCTCTACTGTTGGGAGTAGCTTAAGACCAGATTTCAAACTGTTTTCAGAATCAAACACGAGATGGGTTGTCGAAGTTAAACGGGACATGCAGAAAAAATTTGAAGAAACACTAAAGAAAAACAAAACACCATTTGTCAAAATCGGTCAAATAAAAGGTAAACGTCTTGTAATAAAGGATGGTGAAAACACATTGGTTAATCTTGAAGTAAGTGTTTTGAAAGACCAATGGAAAAACGCCATCTGGGATATTATGGGGTAACAAAAATCTTAAAAGGTACATAGCAGGTTCATATCTTTGTGATGAACGAACCCTTTCTGAGTCTTTTAGACGATGATGAAGATCTTGAGTACTGATCTAGATATGCTTTGAAAGCATATCTGCAATTTTTTCTAAAAACAATTTATCTTCATTTGTAAACGCAGTTGTCTTATCTGAATCAATATCTATTTCTCCAACTACTTTTCCACCCATATAAATTGGGACAATAATTTCAGATTTTGTTGATATAAAACATGCAAGATATCTATCGTCTTTGTTAACATCTGGAACTAGTTCGGTTTTACCGGATGCTGCCGCTGAGCCGCAAACACCCACCCCAATTGGTATTTTTGTATGTTCGGTTGCATGCTCTCCATTCCATGGACCAAGAATGAGATTTCTCCCTTGTACAACATATATTCCTACCCAATTGTAATGATTGAAATTTTCGTAAAGAAAATTTACAACTTCTTTTAAAACATCTTGATGTTTGGAAACTATATCTTTTATTTTTTCTTCTGCTTCTTTAAAAGTCAAAACATCACACATAGTCTAACGCTCTAAAAGAGTTGTTTGCGTATCTTTAGGCGTCATTGGAACAGTAATTAAATTTTCATCTCCTGGAAGTTCAATTGACCCATATTGGCCTCCGCCGCCTGGTCTAATTATAACCTTCTTTTCTCTAAATGCCTGAATTGCTTCAGCTATTGCAGGTGGTGTGATCTTTGCTATATATTCCATATCAACGTCCAAAAGAACTCTAATTTCACTACAAAATGCAGAAACAAGTTCATTCCATCTTTTTGTAACAGTTTGTGTAAATGGGTTTCTTTGGCCAACGGCCTTTGTAATAATTTCTGCGAGAGGAATCAAATGAATATATTCTGGCCTGTAATCAGGATGCTGTGGTTCTTCAAAATTAGCCATTTCATTAATTCTGTCTTTCACGCCTTTTTTTATCCGTTTACCACAACTACATTTCCACCTTCTTCTCTGTGCCTCTTCAAGAGTATAATGCATATAACAAGATCTACATGCAGACTCATGATATTTTCCTTCTTCTGGTGGAAGACCAACATTTAGAATGGGTCGGTTTCCCCCTTCTCGAAGAATAGCTTTTTTAATTTCAGAAAAGGTTTTGTCCCTTACCTCAAATCTTGTAAACTCTCTTGCAATTCTTACTGGATGCGGGCTGTGACAATCAGAACTTGTCAAAAAAGTAAGTCTATGAAGTTCTTGTATTTTATCGGCAAAATCAGAATCGGCACTAAGACCGAGTTCAACAAAAGAAACATAATCTGCTAAATCGCCATAGCATTCATCTAATGAGTTATAATGAGCGTACATCGAAGTATACGGCGTAAATGCATGTGCTGGTCCAATTAGTGCATCAACATCTTTTGCAATTCCAGCCAGCTCTCCTCCACTTAAATCTACATTTGGTCTACCATCAGTATCCAGATTTTTCGACTTTGGCGCTATTCTTTCCTTAAAATCAAGTACAGCAGAAAGGCTTGGAAAATAAAGAAGATGATGAACTCTTTTTTGCGCTTCGATTTCAGTACTAAGTATAAAACGCGTATCATCCATTTCAAATGTACCTTCATCAATGACGTTGCATTTTTTGATCTCTTCAATCCATCCACTATGAAGGCAATCTCCAGTCCCTACAATATCAATGCCTT
>CAYLKT010000121.1:0-3702 GCA_964384305.1 uncultured Thermoplasmatales archaeon
AGTCGAGTATTCTCAGGCTTTTTTTATAGTGGTACTGGCCGTAGGTGCAGTTGTTTCCGTAGTGGTTATAAAACCGGATTTTCTGGAAATACTTCCTAATTTTTTTACAATAGGTCAAAACGTACCAGCAAATTATCCATCTTGGGTAATCGAAGAATTCCCTGCAGTTGCTAAAACTCCAATATCTCTTGTCATGCTTGGTTATTTAGGAACTCTAGCGATTACTCTTATACCTCTCGTTGGCTATCTTGGATGGATAAAAGTAAAGAAATGGGGTATTTTTAAAGATAGAAAAGATCCAAATGCTTTTTCACAAAAATGTTTTGATGGTTTTAGAAAGAAAGGAAAAATAACGTATCTGCCGGATAACCAAAAAGAAGTAAAAAAATCCAAGTTGCTGCTTAAACCAATAATAATTGATATGTCTGCAGCGTTTATTGTTGTATCAATTGTTTCAGCTGCGTATATGATTGCTGGAAAACATCTGTTGGGGCTTCAACCAGATGGTAGTTATCTACTTCCGTCGAATATGGATTTAATAACTCAGCAAGCAGTAATATTTTCAAATATCTCACCATGGTTAGAACCTTTATTTAAAATAAGTGTTGTCTTTGCACTTTTTGGTACTGTTTACGCCGGTTTTGAGGCAGCAACTAGGATGCTCTATGAAACTGGGAAAAATATTAACAAGGTGGTGAAAAATTTAGAGTATAAGCGATTTATGTTCTATCTGTTAATATACCTTCTTATTCTTGGAATACCATTATCAATACTCATGTATAAAGGGCTATCTGTACTACTGATGCTTAGCATAACTCTGCTTTTCCTTGGTGTAATTGGTGTTATAATATATGGAATAGGGGCAATTTATCTGAGTCAAAAGTTTTTACCAAAAGAATATAAACTTGGGAAACTAGGTTTGGCTTTAGCTATTGTTGCCATTGTTTTTATGTCGATACCGTTGCTATTTCTGTTTATTTGATAATTGCACCAAAATATTTCTCTCCTAATTTATAAAAAGGTTTATATTATTATAAGACATAATTATCTATCTATGAGTTGCCTATTTAAATGTTCAAAACGCTCGATAGCATATACGATAATTCTATTGTTTCTGATTTCTACATTTTGTACTAGCGGTTTTTCGGCATATACAAAAACCAATACAGATATGGCATTTAAACAAGAAATCACCGTTCCGCTAGATACAAGCCTAAAACAAGCCGAATTCCGACCAATTGATATGCGGGTGGAATTTGACAGTTCTTGTTGGGCTAAGAATGAACAAGAACATTCAGTTCGCATAGTCTATGATGACGGATCGGGACCGATAGAGATAGAATCACAGATTTATGATTTGGAATTTATCGATGACTCTCATATTGTGGCATGTAGTTTAGTATTCCTGATTCCACCAGAAATGGATGGAAAAGAGAAATATTATGTTTTATATGATTCGTCTGAAACTCCTGCGCCTGAGTATGAAGATCATCTGGAGCTAGAAGATACACATTATTTTTATGAACCAATATCTGGTCAAAAAATCGATTTTGACTACTATGGTATTAAAGAAGGAGAATACTTCATATATGCTATAGTTCAGAAAGGGGAATTGCTAGGAAATCCCGTTGCTCAAAATGTTGCTAAATTTAAACCAAAATCGACGGTGGTTGAAACAACCAACGTGGATCAGCTTGGAAGCTTTGATCTGCAATATGGTACGATAGAACAACCTGGATATTTTGGGTCATCTTGGGCAACAGATGTAACAAAAAGTGTACTTGCAGACGGTAATTTAATGATCAGGCTAAGGGTTGAGTGTCTTTCTCCAAAAGGAGATATCAAAACCGATAATATCTATACTTACTATTATTGTCCTGGGGAAACAAAACGTATTTTAATAAATGCGAATTATGAAGTGTTGGAAACGATTGATATCAAAGACCCAAGTATGTATGATGGGTCATACGCAGGCATCACATCGATTAAATGTCAAAGTGCAACTATTGAAAAAATGAATCTTGGGGAGATTCTTCCATCGCTTGCATTTTACAGTGAGGACGATATCATCAAAGAATTCTCTATTCCACAAAATCCTGATTCGGATAAAAAAGAAGCAATTCTTGCAACTGAAGACGATTGTGATCTTGGAAAAAAAGCATGGATTGCTCTAAACGATCCTTCAACTGGCAGGGCTCATGGTATTATTTTCAATTCAAACAACGGTCTTATTGTTGAGGGTGGAGAGGACGAAGAAGATGGGGTTCAGGTTAAAGCATGGGTCAAGCAAAATATAAAATTGCCTGGTCTAGAAGCAGATACTGGTAGTGTTTATTTGCTGAGAAATGCATATGAAGATGGAAAGCACATTACTGTCTTACCTCAGGGATTTAAGGTAAGGTACAATGCTGAATTTATTACTGTTGAACAAGGTGGGCCCAATGAAATAGACTCCGAATCCGAGATTTATCAGAGTCTAATCGAAAACATTCCAATATTCAGAGGAAATGTATCGACAGAAAAGCAAGAAGAAGTTGAAAGATATTCTCTGACTACATTTGTGCATCTTGCTCCGGCAGTACCTATGGGATCATTGTTATCTGCGGCACTTGGAAAAAATGTTCCTTATATCTATGCTGAACTCTACAAGGATAATAGTTTTAAATCATCAGGCTCGGCAGGTCGTTTGCCGCTTGGATCGATAGACATAGATTTTGAAGGAAAAAAATTACTTGAAAAAATTAAAACAGTTGTTGGAATTTTTGACTGGAAAAACGCCTCATTTTCCAAAAAAGTGGTTTTTCCCGATTTGGAAGCTGGCACATACGTTGTAAAAATATTTAGGGAAAATCCTTTGTTTGGAGCAGAGAGAAAGTATATCGGTTTTGCAATTGTAGATCTTGAAGAAACAACCAAAACTCATGTGTATTGTCGGCCCGAGGGGTCAATTGAGGTTTCTATCAACGATCAGCAAGATGAAGGGATTGGAAATGTGAAATTTTTGCTATTAAAAGACGATGTAATAATAGCTGACATGACTTCTGATGAAAACGGTACAGCAGTTTTAAAAGCTCCTTGTTTTCCACGTGAGCCATACACGCTTAGAGTAATTTACCAAGGTTTTTTAGTTGACGAAAAGCAGGTTGCATTTGGTTTAAAAAACAGCCTTAAACCATTGGGAGAATCTTATTCAATTGTGCTTTATCAACTTGAGCTGAGTGTTAAAGATACTTGGGGATTATCTCCAGAGGTTGAAGTAAACCCAAAGATGACTAGTACTGATATGATGGAGCCAATTTCCATTACATCCGAGAAACAAGGAGATGGCAAATATCTTTTTACAGGCCTTTATCCTGCCGAATATGCTCTCAGTATGAATTACAAGTCGTTTTCCATTGAAAAAGATGTGTCTGTAGGAAAAGATGGATCTATTCGACTTATTTTCCCAGCTGAGTACAAAGCTGAATTTCATATGTTGAATTCATATGGTAATGATCTAGGCGATGGAGATGTTGTTTTATCTCGTGGTGGGGAAGATGTTGAGGGAACTATTGACAAAAATGGAAATGTTTCTTTTTTGGTTCCACCTGGAGAATATGAGTTAACTGTCCGCACGGATGACAAAGAAATTGCTCAGCAGAAAATTGCGATTAAAAGTGACAAAGTTCTTAATGTTCTTACCGCACAAGATTCCCAGTTCCA
>CAYLKT010000122.1:0-3695 GCA_964384305.1 uncultured Thermoplasmatales archaeon
ATCAGCATTATACAAA
The DNA here is from genome assembly GCA_964384305.1 of uncultured Thermoplasmatales archaeon. Taxonomy (GTDB): domain Archaea; phylum Thermoplasmatota; class E2; order DHVEG-1; family DHVEG-1; genus JAYEJG01. The sequence continues at coordinate 17 of CAYLKT010000122.1, forward strand.
CTATTAATAACGCTATATAACCATTCCATTTTCCAATTTTTTTTATCAAACCATATTCCTCCAAATAAGCATTTATAACAATTATGGGTATTATTTATATTTTATCATGAATTTTTTACGTGCGAGACCCGCTACAGCAACTATAATAACTAAAATAATTACAGTCATTAATATGATCCACGGGGGTATTTTAAATCCAGGTTCTTTTTCATGTGGGTAGTCTGCTGTACCATATGGCATATGACCACCAATATCAATTTCTTCATCGTATCGCAACGCTTTTGTATTTTCTTCCCCCCAATAGTTCTTATCGCTATACTTTGTGCTAGGTGTGAAAACCCTTAGATCCGGATCGCCAAAGTAACAAACATTTTCTGCAATATCCCACCACCACTGAGGCGGTTCTGTAATATATAGAATACCTACATGGCTGATGCCTTTTACAAATGCCTCTCCAATTGTATCACCAAGCGCAATATCTCTTGGGATAGTTGCCTCCCAGAAGCTACTATACCATGATGTTCCCCATGGATCAATTACTTGGAAGCTACAACCATGCCTCACCATCGTCAGATGTAAATATTTATATGCTGGAAGACAAGCAGCAGTGATGAGTCCACAAGAATATATATTATCTAAAGCGTCATCGATATCATACCCATTGTAGGACACTGTTCCTAATTTACTGAAGAGAGCCGAACCTACTATTCCATCATAGTAATCCTCTGTATCTTTTAGCCAACCCAGGCGAGGCGTTAGCTTGTTCAATGCGGGCCTACTCAAAAAGTTACCAATGAGATCTAGTAAGAGCTTCTTAGCAGGTGCAATATCTATAGCCGTTCTAAGAATACCATCTTTATTTGGATTTCCCAGTAAAGCAGGGATGATTCCATGTATTTCTGTTGTCATGGTATCAGGTTCTTCTGTTGAACCCAAATAAAACTCGTACCCTCTCCAGGGATTTGGCTCTTTGTTACCACGTAGTATAAAGTTAGGATTATGGAACGTGAATTCACCACTATTGTATGACCAGCCATGTGATCCCATTACCCACATTATGCATCCTGAATTTAGATTATCCATTATAGGTTCAAAACTGGTTGAAAATGCGTTGCTATAACCACATCTGCTCATGTAAAATGGAACATTTTCCGATTCTGTTATATCAGGCCAAAAACTACCAGATTCGCCTTTATGTTTTAGATTTACTCCATCATCAATAGGCTCAAATGTATTTTCGATACCAGGGATGATGCCATCTGCACATTGATAGGGGGCACCCCAATACTTGCTTGCTCTTTCATTAAAACGATGTATGTATGAAGACACATATGATTGCAAAACAGGATATTTGAAGTTTTCAGGGCCAGATTCTCTAACTACCTTTAATCTTCCAAGCGGGCCTCTTTCACTTATACTTCCATTGATTAATTCTATGCCACTTGGATTCATAGCGGGATTAACAAAAATAAGAGCAGGATAAAACATGTTTCTAGATATCCAATAAGCAGTATCTACAGGGGAAAAAGCAAATCTTCCTGGTGTGGCCCTACCAACAAACATTCTGTCCCATGAAGCACCTATATCATATTGACCTGCAACAGTAATAATTGTCTCCATGCCTTTTTGTTCAAACCCCTGATCATCTAAAAATGCATAAACACGTGTTCCAGTTAGATACATCTCTGAAACTGTTGGATTGTTGTACCCATCCGACTGTTTCCTCCACGAATGAGTATGCCAAGTAGCTGCTGAGGAAAGCTCTGGATGATTGTCTACTATCAATACGGGTGATCCATGATGAGCAGCAATATATGCCGCAGGTCCAAGGAATAATGCCCCTTCGTCCTCACCTGCAGGTTCTAAACCCTCTATATACCAATGAGTCCATGGATCTATTGTTGAAAAAATCACATCATTGTTACCAGATATTTCTCTAATATCATCATATATTCCCTTATGATCTTTGTAATTCTTTGTTATCCTAACAATTTCGTTTAGTTTATTCTCAATTTCTTTCGATAAGTGCCCACCAATATTTACTACATAGATGTTTTCTACACCAAGCTTATATAAAACATTAGCAGTTTCTTCAGGCAACTCTGATTTAGAGGTATATAATAAAGGTGCATTTAAAACACTGGCGAGGACAGCACCCTCAGTAGCATCTGTTAAACAATCTGCTTCATATTTTAATTTATTTTGATGCCAACTATATGTTATTTCATAGTTAAAAGAACCAACTTTATCATCTTTAGTATAAATCACAAACTCATAGTTTTCGCCTGGTAGACATTCTCCCAATTTATCAATTTTTATGGTTCCATTTTCACTGGATGCTATTTCATCACCGCTTGGACCTATCAGTAGAAACTCGAAATTAATATTAGAATTTTTACAATCAAGATTAAATGCTATGTCACTACAATAAAATGGAATGGAAACATTAAAAGGTATTTTAATACCAGGATACATCTCTATATCTGCTTTATATTCAACACCTTTAGCAATATTGGAAATAACATCTTTCCATAAACCATAGCGTCCGAACCCTTTGGTTGGAATATCTGTTATTCCAACTCTCCAAGGTCCACTTTTGTAAATATATGATCTAGCATAATCTTTATCCATGCCCTCTTTTGCATTCCATCCAGATGCTGCTTCAACTTGCATCCAGTCATTCTCATATAAACAATAAAGTTGTAAATCCTTGTCACCCGAAGGAATTGTAACAGTCATAAAATTTTCAAAACCTGGAACGGGTAAGCCAATATCAAAATAAACACATGAATACCAAGCTCTTGCCTGAATATACATGTATCCCTCAGGTACATTAAACTCCCTGAATTGAGGGTTTAATTTGTTTGTTTGAGGAACAGTAAATTGTTCTGTTTTGATGTGCTTGTTTATAGAAAATGTATCTCCGATTTTTCCTTGGAATTCAATGCTGCTTTCATCAAATTGTTCATCAATCACAGCAATGACCGCATTGTCTGAATACGACCAATCATGTAATGCAATATCTGAAGCAATTGTATAAGGATTATCTCCTTCAATAATAGTATAATCCTTTGCTCTCCATTGACCAACCTTTTCTTTCGGGACATTTATAAGTGTCATTTGATCCAGTTGATCGTTACAGTATTCCATCCAGTCTTCCATGAAATAATCAATGCCCTGACGAGCATTCAAAGAACGTTCTTTATCCTCCCTCACAAGATATTCGTCTTGGTAGAACAAGAGTGGATTGGAAAATAATTTATCTTTGTCGTTAAAAACTGCGGTTGGTACTGCTGCCAGATATGCATAGTCATCAAGAATGCTTTCTTCATCATAATTGACGAATGTGACTTTTTCCATCGGAACGACAGATTCATAAGAAGGGCCCTTGTCAAAACCTACTATGTGATCAATATTGAATGCTGAAGCAGATGGTAAAATGACCCCTATAAGCATTATAGATACCGTTGAAAAAGATATAAGCAGTTTTAACTTACTTGGCATATCCAGTTCTCCCAGTCATATGGTTATCCATCATCAACATTGTCCTCCAATTGGATATCTCCGTTTCATGTATTCATTTCTTACATTTATAATTTATTATAAATTGTGAGAATATAATATTTAGTCTGGATAACTAGTACATGAACGCAATTAATATAAAATATCAGAAATTGCT
>CAYLKT010000123.1:0-3560 GCA_964384305.1 uncultured Thermoplasmatales archaeon
ATTCATCCATTTGGAGATGGAAACGGTCGTATATCTCGATTATTTATGAACTATACACTTAACAAACATGGATATCCAATGATGGTAATAGACTACACTGATAGGAATAGTTATTACAATGCCCTAGAGCGCAGCCAATTAACAAAAAATAAAAGTGTTTTTACGTTATGGTTCTTTAAAAGATGCCTCAAAGAATATAAAAAACATCTGAAATAGATTTACCCCTACATTTATGATTATTTTATAAAATATGCTTATATGTAGAGGTAAGCTACAGCGGACCTGGCGGGTTAATGGGATTTTACAGGAGAAAAATCACATACGATAGGGTGTTTTTTGCATTTGAATGCTATAGCTGTTAGACCAATGGCTATTAAAGCATTTTTTTCAAAAAATATATTACCTCATCAAAAACACTATCGGCTGAAGGTAATTCTGATAATTGGTGTCTCAATGATGCTTCCCATGCATTTTCAAACATTGATTTTTTAGAAATTAAATCTTCGATATTTGGATCTACTTTTTTGAAATCACATTTCTTTTTGAATAGAGTTTTATTAAATTTTACATTTTTGTTTAAATACCAAATATCATAAAGGTCACGTGGTCTTGTTCGTTCAAAAAGAGAACGGGTTTTTTCTGCAAACATTTCTTCTAGTGAATAGGCCAATATTTTGGTATCTATTTTATCGGAATATGGGTGGTTAATCATTTTTTGTTCTATCTGATCTATTATATGTTCGTTTTCCTTTTTAGTTATATCAATTTTTATTTTAAGCGGAGATCCTGTCACCCTAGTTATTCTAAAGTAGATATCGAATGAGTAACCATTTTTTACTTCCTTTGAGTTTATTTCATTTATAAAATCTATGTTCGATCTGGTCTTTGCTTGCTGAATAGCATTTAATATTTTATCCTCTAAATTGGCGATATTTGTTTCTTCTAAGAGTGTAAAATCGAGATCATCTGAAAATCGATATTCTTCGAAATATATTTTACGAAGACATGTCCCTCCTTTGAAGACCATTTTTGGTAGAAATGATAATATCCAATATTGGGCATAGTCTCGTTCAATAGTGCTAATAGGTACTATGTATTTTCTAGATATATTTTTGATTTCTGATTGTTTAATCATATTCGTCCCAATTAACAATTACTTGCCATTTGGCATCTTTAAATCCCTCATTTGACATAGTTGGATCTAAAGGAATGTAGTTTCTTACCTTTTTTAGATAATCTTTTATTTTATTGTAATCTAAATTTATTGGAATTTCAAGCCTATCACATAAGTATCCCAATCTTCTAGTGACGGCTGAGTTGTTTAGCTTGATTGTGTAATTTTTTATTTTTTCAAGATCAATGTTTTTTTCTTGTAATGCTTTTGCAACTTCTATTATTCCTCCTGCATATTTTGGTTTATCAAGACAATCCAAGATAGTTTTTTCCTTGTCAGTGATCAGGACTTCTGTTTCATCAAGCCATAGTTTTTCTGTTCCAAAGATTTTTTCAGATTTAACTCTAATAATTTTATATGGAATGCCAAATATTTTAAAATTCTGTTTTTTCTTTCTTGACGTAGTTTGTATGAATACTGTTAGAGGTATTTGTTCTGTTAATCCATGGTGGTGTAAGGCTGACCAGTAAGCTATAATACAAGGATTAATTACTATACTTCCTAGAGTAAATTCATTGAGGGTGTACTTTCCTTTTTCTGCGCCAAGAGGAATAATCATATACTTCCCCTTTTCAATTCGTTCAATTCTGCCTAGTTTTTCTAATCTTGAAAGGAGAACCCATAACACTTCTCGAGGGATTTTCAATTTATTAATAACTTCATTAATCGTAAAAGTATTTCCGAATTCAGCTAATTGTTGCAACAAATCAATTCGCATTTTTATACACTTACCTTAACATTTTTGTTAAGGATGGCGTATATATTTACGAAGTATATTAAGTTTTTGGAAGCATTATCTTTTAAAAGCGGACCTGGCGGGATTCGAACCCGCGATCTATAGCTTAGGAGGCTATCGCCCAATCCAGGCTAGGCTACAGGCCCAACATATAAGCAACATCAGAAATGGAGCCTTGTTTTTTAAACCTTTTAGTAATTATCACCAAAACAAAACTTAAATATTATATTATTTATATAATAATTATGAAAAATAAAAAGCTAATTGGTTTATTGGTAGTTTTTTTACTTTTATCTGTTAGTATTCCAAGTCTACCTGGAAAAACTACTTTAAGAACTCAGGATGTTATTGAATCAGATCAAGATTTTTCCAACGAAGAAATGATTTTTAGATTAAAAATGAGACTTGCTATGAAACTAGCTCATATGCAATCGGTTTCTGCATGTATTATTAAGAATAACACAATGGTATGGTCAGATAATTTCGGTTTTTCAGATAGATTAACACTAGAAAAACCAACGATTAATACTAACTACATGGCCGGCTCGATTTCAAAGGTTGTTACTGCAGCTGCAATTATGCAGCTTTATGAAAACGAGTCTTATGATTTTGATTTAGATGATAACGTTAGCCAGTGGCTTCCTTTTGATTTAAAGAATCCAAATCATCCAGATATAAACATTACTTTTCGTATGATTTTATCCCATCAATCAAGTATGATGGGTCATGGTTTTTCAGAGATTCAATATCTTTTCAGCAACAATAAAGATTCATTTTTAGAAGAAATATTAATGCCATATGGTAGCGAATATCACCCAGATTACTGGGGATCTTACAAACCAGGTGAGGAGGCTAACTACTCAAACATGGGATTCATCCTATTAGGATATATAATTGAGAGGATGACTAACCAAAGTTATGAGGAATATGTTCATAATAACATACTCGAACCATTAGAAATGTATAATACTAGTTTTAACATGTCAAAAATAGATAAAGACAACCTTGCCACGCCGTATATCTGGCTTGGAGGCATGTATTTCCGAGTCCCAAAAACAGATTACACATTTATTGATCCAGCTGGAGGGATGTACACAACTGTTGAGGATTTATCACATCTTTTAATCATGCATCTAAATGGTGGAGTATACAACAACAAGAGAATACTGAAAAACTCAACAATTGAGATGATGCATAAAACTCATTATCCGAACGGTGGTTTGTATCAAGGACTCAGATTTGGCCTTGGATGGTTGTTTAAACCAGATGAGAATGACAACCCAGAACTACAAGGCCATGGGGGCGATCTCATATGTTTCCATGCAAGAATGTGGGCAAGAATCTCTGACAATACCAGTATTATTTATTTCCAGAACTCAGCAAGCTTTATCTTACCAAGAATAATTTTATTTCCAATAATTTCAATGAAAATTGCCCAGATAGGAACACAACAAGTAAACAAATTATTATTTCAAAAAGCAGACGAGTTATAAAAAACAACTTCTTAACAATCTTAAAAAAGTTTTGGGAGATATAATTAACCCAAAAAATAATTACGATATACCATTTTGGTGAGGAAAAAAATGCAAGTCCAGGAAATCATGACTCCAAATCCAAAAACGATATATGCTCTGGCCAAAATTGCTGGTA
>CAYLKT010000124.1:0-3552 GCA_964384305.1 uncultured Thermoplasmatales archaeon
GAATTTGAGGATGATTTTTTTGTTGAGGGAATTAAAATAGATGAAAACATAGCATGTATCAGATTCTTCGTTCGCACGACAACTTGGGAAGATATGTCTCACCCTTGGCGCACGATTAAGCGTGTTATTAGGATGTCTCATGATGATTTCATCGAAGCTATAGCAATGAGAATTTTGGAAAAAGATGAAGACAAGCTGACAGAGTCGGAACGTCAATCTGCCATCTGTCTATCAGAAATGGTAGACACGTAGTGTCAACTGCCATCGTTAAAATCAAACCATATTGGGATTAAAATCGAAATAAGAAAACCTTTTTAAGGGCGAACGCAGCAATATATATTGGGAACGGGGCTCTGATTTTTGCCATTGGAAACCCCGGTACCTCCATTCAATAAGAAAAAATTGTTTAATTTGTTTGCAAACTCTTGATGATACCGTTGAACTGTTCAAGTGCAGATTCAAGGTTTTCTGCTATCTCTGTTGCAAGGATTTCTGGTTCTGGTAGGTTTTCAAGGTCTTCAAGACTTTCATCCTTCAACCAGAAAATATCAAGATTGGTTTTGTCTCTGCTAACAAGTTGTTCATAGGTGAATTTCTTGAACCGTTCTGAGTCCTGCCTTTCATGTCTGTTTTCAGGGTTGTAGCATTTTATGAAATCTTTTAGATCTTCGTAGGTCATCGGTTTTTCCTTGAGTGTAAAGTGTTTGTTGGTTCTTAGGTCGTATATCCATAGTTCTTTAGTCCACGGTTTTTCACTTGCTGGTTTTTTATCAAAAAATAACACGTTTGCTTTTACACCTTGAGCATAAAATAAACCTGTTGGAAGTCGTAAAATGGTGTGAACATCGCATTCGTGTAATAGTTTTTTACGTACAGTTTCTCCCGCTCCACCTTCAAAGAGGACATTGTCTGGGACTACGATTGCACATTTTCCATGTATTTTCAATAATGTTTTAACGTGTTGCAGGAAGTTTAGTTGTTTGTTTGATGTGGTTGCCCAAAAATCTTGTCTTTCATATATGAGTGTTTCCCGTTCTGCTTTTCCTTCGCCGTTGAATATAGTTATACTGCTTTTTTTACCAAAAGGAGGATTAGTTAGAACCATATTATATCGGTCACCAGGATCAGATGCAAGACTGTCTTTTACTTCTATTGGAACTTCTTCGCCACCTATGCCGTGTAAGTATAGGTTCATTGTGCATAGTCGTGCTACTCCATCAACGATGTCATAGCCTTTGAACGCATTGTATCTTAGGTGTTTTTTTTGTTCTTTGTCAAGTTTATAGTTTTTTGATAGGTATTCATGTGCTGCAAGTATGAAACCACCTGTTCCGCAGGCAGGATCGCAAATAACATGGTTTGGTTCTGGTCTTGTGACTTCTACCATAGCGTTTATTAGTGGTCTTGGTGTGAAATACTGCCCTGCTCCACCTTTCACATCCTCTGCGTTTTTCTGCAAAAGTCCTTCGTAGATATCTCCTTTTACGTCAATATCCATCCCTATCCATGTTTCAGCATCTATGAGTTCTATGAGACGTTTGAGTTTTGCAGGGTCTTGTATCTTGTTTTGTGATTTACGGAAAATCATCCCGAGCATACCTGGTTCTTTACCAAGTGCTTCAAGGATATGCCTGTAATGGACTTCAAGAGCATCACCATCTTTTTCCTTGAGGCTCTGCCAGTTATAATCCTTGGGTATTTCTGATGGTTTGTTAAATGGTGGTTTGGTTTGTTCATCATCCATTTTTAAGAACAGCAGGTAAGTAAGTTGTTCTACATAGTCTCCATAGCTTACTCCTTCATCTCTTAATACATTACAGTAATTCCATACACGTTGGACTATTGATGCTGTCTTGTTCATATTATATCAACCTCATTTGTTCATATTTTCCATTTTCTTTTTGTATTCTTTTCAATAAAACTTCTGCTGGTTCATCAGTCGGGTCCTGCGGAACCAGTTTTCCTTCAAAAGCATATTTTAATATTGATTTTCTTAATTGTTCCTGTTTTATTAAAGTAATATTTACGGTTTCTTCGAGTTTGTCTATAATAGAGAATCGTGATTCTATTTCTTGAACAATTTTTTCTTGTTCAGAAATATTTATTGGATAATTAAAATTAACTTGTTTTAAATTTCTTAAAATAATCCTTCTTATGGCTGTTCCAGTTTTCAATTTTGTTGCTTCATATAAAACAGATGGTGATTTCATAAGATAGAACAGATAATCTTGACTAACTTCCTTTTTAGGTCTTAATATTGCCCAAGAAGATAATACTATAAAATCTCGTTTATAATCTATCTTTATAACTTCTCCAACAGTTCCATCTTTTGAGAATAAAACATCCCCCATCAGGGGATTACAATCATTTCTTTTTAATTTTTCATAATCTTCATTAGAGATTAAATTACAAGATTCAAAATCAAGTTTGTTATTCTTTCTGTTTTTAATGCTAATGAAAGGATAGCCATTAGTAAGATATTTAGGAGTATAGTGTGAACCATCAGTTATTTTTATACAGGCATCATCCAAAGAACCTTTAATCCATTTAGAATCTATATTTACTAAGTTCCCTTCAAAAGCAGCCTTAAAAACACTCTTCCTATAAACATCAATTTTATTTTTTACACCTTTTAAATCTTCAATTCCTGCATCCAGTTTTGTAAAAAGTTCTTCAATTTTTGTGACAATACGTTTTTGTTCAGCTAATGGGGGTAATTTAAAAGGAAGTTCACTTAACTGTTTTTTTGTTACTCCAGATATGGTGGTTCCTCTACCACTATACTTGAAAATTTGAACGACTTGTGATAAATAATAAAATGTATATCTTGAATAAATATAGTCATTATTTGGGATAAGTGCCTGTGAATCTTGACTAAAACATATTGGATATTCAGTTACTGCTAATTTTCCAAGACCGACTCTCGTCACAACAATTATGCTTTTTTCAGGAACAATATTTGTTGCTGAATTTGTTACACCCTCTTTAGTAACTTTTTTCCTTGGTGTAATCCCTCCATCTTCAGAAATATCTGCACTGGTAATCCATGGAATATCACCACCCCAATACTCTGATACTTTTGTTGAAGGTGTTCCTCCACCAATGATTGAATAAATTTCTCCTACAGTAGTCATCACCCAATTCCTTGGAAGGTGTGTTTCATCTTTCATCACTTTATCAGGGTCCTCGTTTTTTTTCCTTTTTTTAACATCTAATACAATACCTTCTAACTTTGTTCATACCCACCCTTTTGGAAGTTCTGGTAAATTTGATATTTCAGTCACTTATCAGCACCTCATTAAGTTGTTTTAATATTTTTTCAACTTTGGACCCAAACAGTTTATGGAGTTTTACTACACCGCCTTTTTCATAAAATGGAGTATAATTAAAATCTTCAACCTCAATACTAACAGAGGCAGCGATATGGTTCTTAATCATCTCAAGCCATTCCAATTGCTTAGATGTGAACTCATTACCAACGTTTTTCTGCTCCTCAAGCCATTGATTATATTTACGTTCAACAACCTCAGGAAACGGCTCAAGAGTATCAGA
>CAYLKT010000125.1:0-3527 GCA_964384305.1 uncultured Thermoplasmatales archaeon
TCATATCCAATGGTGTAAAAATATGATCTATACAATATTCATTGAATTCTTGACCGGAAATTATCTCAATTAAAAATCCAATTAATCCAAAACCAACATTAGCATAATGAAAATTAGATCCAGGTTCTTCATCAGCCCATATCTCTGGATGATAAAGTTTTCCACCAGGGCACAGATAATTTTCTAACCAAGGATCTGGATATAAAGGATTATCTGGGTCACCAATATACAGTGTTTTTTGTAAACATTCAAGCATATATCCTTCTTCATCATATGCAAGGCTTGATTGATGAGAAAGAAGCATTCTAAAAGTAATTGGGACATCTGGATGATTTGGATTTCTAAGGCTAAAAGGAAGATAATTATTTACATCTTCATCAAGATCGAAAAGCCCTTGTTCATAAAGTTGCATAAGAGCTGTTGCAGTAACTGGTTTGGATATTGACATGACCAGAAAAATTGTATCAGATGTAGTCTCCTTTTTTTCTACGTCTGGATCTAAATAGCCATATCCTTTTGACCAAAGAACTTCATCTCCGTTAATGGTACAAGCAGATAGTGAGGGAACAAGACAGAGTTTCATTAAGGAATTTATATATCGGTCAAAAAGCAGGTTTTTAGATAGATCTAATTGTTTGTCTGATGTTATGTTTTTATCATTGTTTGCAATTTTTCCAGTAGTTGGAACAATGCTAATTACAAGTAACAAAAGAACTATCCCTAAGACTGCCGATTTTTTATATAATCCATTCATATTGCCACACCATAATTTATATGGCTAATAATTATATATAATTTACTACATAATTTAGGGGTTTTTCTCAGGATAAATCATATAAAAAGAATGTAACGTTATTTAATTATAGGAAAACGGATACCACTTTTCTTTTCCACTTCAATTTATGTAGATTACACTAGGATGAAAGAACTTACAACGTCTTCATTTTTTTCTATTTTGTATCATAGGTGAACATATATCTGATTTCTTTACAACATCTATTGCTTCTTTATATCCTGCATCAGCATGACGAATTACACCCATGCCCGGATCAGTTTTGAAAACACGTTTTATCCGTTCATCTGTTTCTTCAGAACCATCGCAAACTACTACCATTCCAGCATGAGTAGAAAGACCAATACCCACCCCTCCACCATTATGTATCTGTACACTATCTGCCCCAGCTGCACAGTTAAGTAGTGCATTTAGTAGTGGCCAGTCGGCAATCGCATCACTACCATCCCTCATACTTTCAGTTTCTCTATAAGGAGATGCAACACTACCACTATCCAGGTGGTCTCTTGTTATGGCCAATGGACCTATTTTGCCATCACGAACCAGCTTATTCATTGCAAGTGCAAGTTTTTCTCTATCACCATAACCAAGCCAGCAAACACGTGCAGGAAGACCTTCCCATGGGAGATATTTCTCTGCAAGTTCTATCCAGTTAGATAAAACTTTATCTTTTGGAAACATCTCTAGCACTAGTTTATCAGTTTTTAGAATATCATCAGGATTTCCGGTAAGCGCAAGCCATCTAAACGGACCCCTTCCAATACAAAGCATTGGCCTAACATACGCGGGAACAAAACCCGGATAAGCAAATGCATCTTTTAGACCTGCTTTTTGCGCTTGTCCACGTAGGTTGTTTCCATAATCAAATACAACTGCCCCTTTTTTCATAAAACCAAGCATTGCTTCACAGTGGTTCCTCATGCTTTGCATTGATTGTTTTATGTATTCTTTCGGTTTGTTTTTTCTAAGTTTAATCGCTTCTTTTAGGTTGCTGCCATAAAAACCAGCTGGAACATATCCATTAAGTTCATCATGAGAGGATGTTTGATCGGTTACAACATCAGGCATAAACCCCATTTCTAAAAGTTTTGGATGAGTGCCTGCACAATTCCCAAGTAGACCAATTGAAAATGCTTCTCCTGCATTTTTCTTTTCTTCAGCAAGTTTAACTGCTTCATCAAGGTCTTTTAACTTAACATCACAGAATCCTGCTTTGATCCTTCTATCAATCCTATCCTCATTGCACTCAACAGCAAGACAAACACCCCCCGCCATTTTTACTGCAAGGGGCTGGGCACCGCTCATACCACCAATTCCGCCAGTTAAGACTATTTTTCCTTTTAAATCGCTTTTGAAATGTTTTTTAGCAAGTGCTGCAAACGTTTCATATGTACCTTGAATGATCCCCTGAGTTCCTATATAACACCAAGACCCTGCAGTCATTTGCCCATACATAATAAGACCAAGTTTGTCAAGTTCATAGAATTTTTCCCAGTGACTCCAGTGGGGAACAATGTTTGAGTTGGCCATTAACACCCTTGGAGAGTTTGTCCAAGTCTTAAAAATAGCAACAGGCTTACCCGATTGGATAATCATCGTTTCATCATTTTCTAAGTTTTTTAGAATTTCTACGATTTTATCATAACATTCCCAATTTCTTGCAGCCCTTCCGGTACCGCCGTAAATAATCAATTCCTCTGGAATTTCGGCATTTTCAAGATTATTTTCGAGCATTCTTAAAATTGCTTCTTGCCGCCAGCCCTTGCATCTCAGTTTTTTGCCTGTGGTTGCTTTGATGTGTCTCCCCATAAAAATCAGTCTCTAGTATTAAAAATCTATACTTAAACCTTTTTTAAAAGTGTGTACAAAAAGGAAGGACGGCTGGCCTCACTAGGAGGGGATGGGATGCACTCTAACAAAAACTACCAGCCCGATTCCTTCCACTAATAACATATCCCTATTCATATATATGTTTTTCGATTGTATATTATCAAAAATGTTAGTAATATCTGCTGATTTTACGGGTTGAATATTAGACACATTACAAAACAAATATACTAACGACGTTATTTCCTCTTAAAATGGTGGTACCAACTCTTCGTTTGTTGTCATTATTTGTCTCTTCCACTTCAGTTAATACCATATTCATGTACTCGTCATATCCTGAAAGTTTTCCTTCCAAAACTCTACCGTCCTTTAAAAGAAGCGACATTTTCTGGTTTATTGATTTTTCCAGTACATCAAGTGGTAATGCCATAGGAGATGGTGAAACGGCTTATCCTTTTTAAATTATTCCCTTATACAGTAGTTCCGAAAGTAGATTTTAAAGTCATGTTTTTTGACAAAACCAGGATCTTATTTTTCAATTAAAATCGATAAAAAATGTTGGTTAGAGTGCATTAAGGCTGGTTTTTTGTCTTATGCACCAACAATAAATCTGATACAGATTAAGGGATTTAATGATTTCGAAAAGAAAAACAAAACAAACATTCATCAGCCTCTTGGATCAATAGAGATAAACAAAGTGCCAAAATACTTGGCTGTAACCAGATGTTTATCTTCTACTTTTCCAAATAGGTGAAGCCAGATCAAAACATCAGCAAGGATCTGCATGTTATACAACAAAACACTAAAAAGAAATTTACTATTAAAAATCAAGATGATTTCACTCGGTATTTTTAGGAAAGAACTATCTAGAAAAAATGTCAGTTATTTTAATTTTTTGAATATTGTA
>CAYLKT010000126.1:0-1441 GCA_964384305.1 uncultured Thermoplasmatales archaeon
TCCCAGTATTTTGGATCGCTAATATAATCGCTTGCATAAACAAATTTTACTTTGTCTTTATTAATTCCCATTGCAGCAAAGCAATCTTCCATGTATTTGCCGCACAGCTTAATTTTTTCAATATCTCCGCCTAGTTTGTCGTTGATATATGCGTGCCAATCGGCAAGAAGAACCGTAAAATCAAACCCACATTTAAGAAAATCCTTAATCTTATTTGTACAAATCTTCCAGCCAAGATGAACTGTTCCAGATGGCTCAAAACCAATATATCCCTTTGGCTTGTCTTTTTTAAGAACTGCTTTTAATTCTTCAGGTGTTACGATTTCTTCAGTGTTTCTTGTAAGTATTTCAAACTTGTCCATTTTATCTATCTCTCTAGTTTTTTGATTACTTCGTCAATTATTTTTTCGGTTGCCCCAATGTAATTTTTAGGATTTAAAGCAGCATCAATTTCTTTTTCAGAGAGCAATTTCAATTTTTTGTTTACTTCGGTAAATGCTTCCTTTAGTGATTTACCTTCTTTTGCTGCTTTCAGAGATATTTTTCTCATGAGCTCATGAGCATCTCCTCTTCCCATACCCTTACCAATTAGAGTAGTCATCATGGATTCAGCCATTGGGAGTCCCTTTGAAATTTCCATATTCTTTTTCATTCTATCTGGAAAAACTTTGAGATTTTTGAAAACGTCATTTGCTTTGTATATTATCCAATCGGTAAGAATTATTGAGTGGGGAATTATAAATCGCTCAGAAGAAGAATTGCACAGGTCTCTTTCATGCCATTGAATTGCATTTTCATAAGTTGGAATTGCCAGTCCACGAACAACTCGTGCAAGTCCACATATTTGTTCAGATGTAATTGGATTTCTTTTATGAGGCATTGTAGAACTTCCAACTTGTTTTTCCGCTTCAAAAGCTTCTGCAACTTCACCAATTTCATCTCTCTGCAGATTCCTTATCTCGGTTCCAAATTTTTCCATGCTAGTTGCAATGTTACATAAAACTCCCAAAAGTTCGTTATATCTATCCCGACATACAATTTGCGTAGAAACATCTTCTATGCCAAGTTTTAATTCCTTTAGCATTTCTTCTTGCAGTTTTAATGCATGTTTTCCAAGTGCAGCACCAGTTCCTACTGCACCGGATAGTTTTCCCACAAGAAGGCGACTTTTACATTCATGCATACGTTCTAAGTGTCTATCAACTTCCATTGCATATCCTGCCATTTTAAGGCCGAATGTAATTGGTATTGTGTGTTGTCCATGGGTTCTACCAAGCATCACTGTTTTTTTGTGTTCTTTTGCAAGGTTTAAAAGAGTTTTTCTAAGATCCTTAAGTCCCTTTTGGATATGTGTTGTTGAGTCGGCAAATTGAAGAGCATTTGCAGTATCGACGATATCATAACTAGTGGCCCCAAGGTGAATATATTTCCCTGCATCACC
>CAYLKT010000126.1:1541-3521 GCA_964384305.1 uncultured Thermoplasmatales archaeon
CTCTTAACTCTTTTCTTCCATAACGATAATCAATGGGGCATACAGGATCATCCATGTTTTTCACAAATCGAGAATAAATTTATACTTAATGTTATTTTCCACGGGCAGTTCTGCTTTACTCTCTCCAAAATATGCTGGGATGATTTCGAAGTTTTTTAAAAAAGTCTATCTCCTTCCAGAATAAAATCAACCCGTTCTTTTAATTCTTTTACATCAAACGGTTTTTTTATGCAGTATGAGTTTGTTTCCATCCCTTTTTTTATGGTTTTCTCGTCATCTAATGCTGTAAGAAATACAATTGGTATGTTGCCCCACTGTTCATTCTCTTTTAACATCTTGTGGGTTTCCCAACCGTCCATTCCAGGCATCATGATATCTAGGATTATAAGGTCAGGCATTAACCCTCCTTTTAGTAGTGTGATGCATTCTTCTCCGCTTTCTGCCCCGATTATCTCATATCTATCAGTTAAATCGCTTAACCCGCTTTTGATTGTGCATACGACATCAGGGTCGTCATCGACAACTATCAATTTTTTTGTGATGCTCTCATCTCCTCAAATGCATATTATTAATAATCTGAATAAATTGTCTTGTTATAAAAATTTCCTAAAAAAGAAAGCATACAACTAGCAATTTTATAATTTTTAAATCGTTTTGCCGATTAACGTTAAATGATCGGAGTTCATATCAATGCTTTGGGGATTAGTTATGACTGGATTTGGAAAGACAATGCTAAACTTCAATTACAATGTGTCTACAAGGATATTATTTGGAAAAAACAAGGTAAAAGAAGTTGGGGATGAAATTAAGCAATATTCGGACAGTATTCTCCTCGTTTATGGTGGAGGAAGCGTAAAAAAAACTGGACTTTATAATAAAATAACAAAATCACTCAAAAAGAATAACATTTTTTACAAGGAGCTTTCTGGAATTCAACCAAACCCAAGAATAACTAGTGTGAGAAAAGGAATAAAACTGTGTAAGGAAAACAATATTGATTTTATTTTGGCAGTAGGCGGGGGCAGCGTAATTGATTGTTCAAAAGCAATTGCAGCAGGTTTTTACTGGAACAAAGATCCATGGAGTCTCTTTTTAGAAGATGAAAGAAAAATCAAAAAAGCGCTTCCAATTGGAACTGTTCTTACTCTTGCTGCAACAGGATCAGAGATGAATGGGAATGCTGTTATTTCAAATGAGGAAACAAAGGATAAAATGGCCATTCATAATGATAAGTTGAGGCCCAAATTTTCAATTTTAGATCCAACTCTTACTTTTACAGTTCCAAAAAAACATACTGCTGCCGGTACAGTTGATATTTACAGCCACATCCTTGAACAATATTTTAGTCTAACTGGAGGGGCGTTTGTCCAGGATAGAATTTCAGAAGCTCTTATGAAAAGTTGTATAAATTATGGTCCAATTGCGATGAAAGAACCTGAAAATTATGAAGCTAGGGCAAATCTTATGTGGACAGGTAGCCTTGCATTAAATGGTCTCATTGGCTATGGTAAAATTACCGACTGGGCAACACATATGATAGAGCATTCGGTAAGTGCATTATATGATGTAACCCACGGAATAGGTCTTGCGGTTCTAACTCCTTTTTGGATGGAATATGTTTTAGATGAAAAAACCGCACCAAAGTTTGCAGAATATGCAAAAAATATCTGGAATCTTAATGGCACTGATGACATGAAACTTGCAAGAGGGTCGATAGAAAAAACAAAGGAATTCTTCAAAAGTCTTGGAATGCCTAAAACACTACAGGAAGTAGGTGTAAAAGAAGATACGTTGGAAGAAATGGCAAAAAAGACTGTTATGTTTGGCCCTGTTGGTAATTTCAAAAAATTAGGTAAAAAAGATGTATTGAGAATACTTACTAATGCTTACTGAGTTTTTTTGATCCGCTTCAGGATCTATCTCAACTGGATGTTCCTTTGGGAAAATCCGTGATTCTTCTCCAACTATAGTAATTAATTA
>CAYLKT010000127.1:0-3481 GCA_964384305.1 uncultured Thermoplasmatales archaeon
TAAAGTATGCGAAAATACTTAAATAAATATAAGATAATCGAGCCTCAAGGAGTAGAACACTATGAAGGCTTTTGTCACAGGCGGAGCAGGTTTTATTGGAAGCCATCTTGTTGATAAACTAATCGAAAAGGGAAATGTTGTTACGGTCTATGACAACATGAGTTCAGGTAAAAAGCAATACATAGAACACCACCTAAACGATGAAAATTTTACATTTGTCGAAGCGGATTTATTAGATTTTGAAAGACTTAAGAGAGAGATAAGTGGCCACGATGTCGTTTTTCATATTGCAGCAAATCCATTTGTAAGACTTGGGGAAGAACAAACAAAGCTTGATATGGAACAGGGCGTAATTGCTACATATAATGTACTTGAAGCAATGAGATTAAATGGCATTAAAAAAATTGTTTTCTCCAGTAGTAGCGTAGTATATGCAGAAACTCCTCCGATAGCACTACCAGAAACGTACGGCCCTACACTACCAATATCACTTTATGGCGCTGGTAAACTAGGCGCAGAGGGTTTAATTAGCGCTTTTTGCGGAACCTTTGATTTTCAAGCCTGGATATACAGATTTGCAAACGTCGTTGGAATAAGAGGGACGCATGGGGTAATAGTTGATTTTGTTGACAAACTCAGAAAAAATCCAAAAGAACTAGAGATACTTGGTGATGGGAAACAACAAAAACCGTATCTTCACGCAACTGATATTGTCGATGGAATTATGCACGGCTTCGAAAAATCAGATAAACAGATAAATCTGTTTAATTTAGGACCAGACACCAATACAACTGTGACTAGAATTGCAGAGATGGTTGTTGAGGAAATGGGACTTTCTGATGTTGAATTCAAATACACTGGCGGTAAACGTGGTTGGAAAGGTGACGTTCCACGTTTTCAACTTGATGCGAGTAAAATAAACAAACTTGGATGGAAAGCAAGCTATAGCTCGGATGAAGCTGTAAGAAAATCTATACGGGAACTTCTCAATACTAACCTTTAAATTATTTCTTAGGATAACCGACTTTGATGAATATTTCTATTATCGGTACAGGGTATGTTGGTCTTGTTTCAGGAGCATGTTTTGCAAAGTTTGGAAATAATGTGATTTGTATAGATATTGACAAAGAAAAAATAGAGAAGATTAACAAGGGAATTACACCAATTTATGAAGAAGGGCTTGAAGATATCTTGCAAAAACATGGGAATAATATCGAAGCAACGGACAACTATAGTTATGCAATAAAAAATAGCAGCATAACATTCATTTGCGTTGGAACCCCATCCAAAAATGATGGATCAATCGACCTAGAGCATATAAAGAAATCAACAGAAGAAATCGCAAAACTACTCAAAGAAAAAGATTCGTGGCACATTGTTGTTGTAAAAAGCACAGTTTTACCTGGAACAACAAAAGATATTGTTTTACCAATTCTTGAGAAATATTCTGGCAAAAAAGCAGGCGTCGATTTTGGACTTGCTATGAACCCTGAATTTTTGAGGGAGGGAGTTGCCGTTAGAGATTTTTTAGAACCAGATAGAATTGTAATTGGCACATATGATGAAAAAACGAGAAAGGCTTTGAATGAGCTTTATAATGACTTTTCTTGCCCCGTTGTAGAAACTAAACTTTCTGAAGCTGAAATGATAAAATATGCAAGTAACTGTTTTCTTGCAACAAAAATATCATTTATGAATGA
This sequence comes from uncultured Thermoplasmatales archaeon, assembly GCA_964384305.1. GTDB lineage: Archaea > Thermoplasmatota > E2 > DHVEG-1 > DHVEG-1 > JAYEJG01. The sequence continues at coordinate 1,701 of CAYLKT010000127.1, forward strand.
AATTGGAAACTTCTGCAAAAGACTTGGAATAGATTCTTACAAAGTTGCAGATGGGATGGGGCTTGACAATAGAATTGGAAGAGCGTTCTTAAATTCGGGAATTGGCTGGGGTGGATCATGTTTTCCAAAGGATCTTCACGCACTACTTGCCTGGGCTAAAGGAGAGAAGGAAGAATCAAAAATGATAAAAAGTGCAATTGAAGTTAACGACCTGCAACCACTAAAACTCATTGAACTTTTGAAAAAACATATTCCAAATTTAAACGGAAAAACAATTGGGGTTCTTGGCCTTGCATTCAAACCGAATACAGATGATGTAAGGGAAAGTAGGGCAATACCAATAGTGGACAGGCTTCTAAAAGAAGGTGCTAATATCAAGACACATGACCCTGAGGCCATGAGTAATTTCAAGAAATTACAACCTAACATTGAATATTGCAATTCTCCTGAAGAAGTTCTTAATTCTGATGCGGTTTTAATTACGACTGCATGGGACGAATTTAGAAATTTAAGGTATAATGGCAAAATTGTTATAGATGGAAGGAAATTAGACGAAGCGAAAACTGCAAAAATATACGAAGGAGTGTGCTGGTAAATGGAAGTGAAAAAGGCAGTAATACCCGCAGCGGGCTTAGGTACCAGATTTTTGCCAGCGACAAAATCAATGCCTAAAGAGATGCTCCCCATATTAGATACGCCAGCAATACATTATGTTGTAAAAGAAGCCGTTGCATCTGGAATAGATGATGTATTGATAATTACTGGCAGGGGTAAACGTGCTATTGAAGATTATTTTGATGACTCCCCTGAACTCGAAATGTATCTAAGAAAGAGAAATGACAACGATTTATTAAAAATCGTTCAAGATGTTTCATCTCTTGTGGATTTACATTATATACGACAGAAAGAACCCAGAGGATTACCCGATGCGATTTTGAGAGCTGAGGAGCATGTTGGAAACGAGCCGTTTGCAGTATTGCTGGGTGACGACATAATCGAAAGTAACACTCCTTGTACTAAACAGCTGATTAATGCTTTCCAAAAACTTAATTCCTCTGTTATAGCTGCCCAAGAAGTACCCTCTGAAAAAATAGCCAGATATGGATCAATTAAAGGTAAAAAAATTGAAGACCAGTTATATCTAATAGAAGACATAGTTGAAAAACCAAAACCGGAAGATGCGCCATCGAATATTGCATCTGTTGGAAGATATATATTTACCCCAGAGATATTTGATTGTATAAAAAAGACAAAAGTTGGAATGAACAATGAACTTTTGATTGCCGACTCAATAAAAATTTTATTGGAATCCCAGAAGGTTTATGCATCTGGTTTTACTGGTAAAAGATATGACATTGGAGATAAGTTGAGTTATATCCAAGCCATAATAGATTTTTCACTGCAAAATAGAGAAATCGGGGCAGATGTCAAGAAGTACATTAAAAAAATCGCAGGGCAATAACTATACTAATGTCTTAGTTAGTTTTGTAGAACTCTTTGATTTTCTCAGTTATATAATTCATTTGTTCTTCAGTCAATTCTGGATATACTGGTATTGAAATTATTTCTTTCGCCAACATTTCTGAAATTGGATAGTTGCCTTCCTTTAAGCCTAGATTTTTATAAGCAGGTTGCAAATGCAATGGTATAGGGTAGTGAATACCACAACTTATGCCTCTTTCTTTTAAATAATTCATGAGCTTGTCTCGTTTTTTTGACCTGATCACATACATATAGTAAACATGTTTAGCTCCTTTTGCCTCAACAGGTTTAATTATTTC
>CAYLKT010000128.1:0-3444 GCA_964384305.1 uncultured Thermoplasmatales archaeon
CAGTCCTTGTAGGCTCTCCCCCGGTATGCGAATCAATACACAAAATAGAGCCAAATCGTTTTATCATCTTTACCCCAAAATCTCTAGGTAATTTTTTTTCCCATTTTTCCATTTTTTCTTTTCTCCTTCGAAACTACATTCTAAAAAACTATCATTACTATTTCCTTTTTAAGGTATCATAATCCAGACATAAAAATCCTTCATTATTTAAAGGCATTTCATGGACTAAAGGCTTCACACCAGTATCATAAATTTCTACACCAACAGGAGATATTACATCTTTCTCTGCCTCGCTCCAATGGTAAGTCCCTGTACCGCTAGGACATATGGAAGCAGCTACAAGAACATCTATCTCTGCATAAAACTCCACATAGTCGCCTTTTTTAGCATCACTAGGTTCAACAGGATGTGAACCGTCAGGATTAAAATGAGTTTTTTGGAAAAGATTGATATTGTCATGTAAGTCTCTGTATGTCAGCCCGAAAGGTTTTATAGCCCGGCATAAATTGCACCAACAGTTCCATTTTGTCACAAAAGGGTGATTTGGATTTCTCCCTAAAGCATAATACCAAAAAGAGGGGTTGCAATGAGATCCAAAGCAGTAGTGATGTTTTGAGCTGGGATAAGTTTTAACCGTTTCCACCGTATCTTCTAAAACTGTCATAAGCGGTCTAAAGCGAGGCATATTACTCCAAAGACGACTGAATTTACTAATAAAAAAAGTTTCACGGCAGAGTGTATAATCATTCCAGAATCTTTCACGAGGGTCATTAGCATTCCAAATACAAAAATCTACGACTTGTGCCTGCTCTAACTGCACAATTCTTACTGTCTGCCCTTTTTTTACAAGAAAGGCCTTCCCTCTTGTTTCCAAATCGATTATATCCTCATCTGCTTTTTTAAATAAGGCCTTTTTACTATAAAGAGTATTATAAAAATCTTCTGGAAACTCCGGCATAGGGTGTCTCCATGTTTTATATCTTGCGTCTCTGTCTTTTTCTATTTTCACAATATCTCCCCTCCCAAAAAACTAAAAACTACATAAAAATCTCATAATAAATTGTCGGCAACCTTGCTTCGGCTATCCCCGCCGCAAGCAGACGGGGTATTACGCCTCAGCAAGAATATCGGTTGCCTCGAAAGGCTATGAACCCAAGGCTTGCTTTCGCAAGCTACGCACCAAGGTGCGGGGTATTTTGCTTCGCAATAAATAAGGAATACAATGGGTATTTGAAGTGCGAATATATACACTGAATTATTAATCATTGTTTTCCCAAAAGTCTATCTAATACGTTCCGGGCGATTTTAACCCATTCCTTTATCTTGTTAATATCTGCTTCGATACCATGTGTTAAATGCAAGGGGCCAGCTTCGATAAAAAACGCATTTGCTCCGCCATCGATTGCCTGGGTTACCACCCGACGAACTTTGGTCTCAATCTCCTTGGGTGAAGCAAAAAAAATGTCATCGGATTTTGGCCAATGTGGACCGTAGGGCCCATGTTTCTGAACACATATTTCCAAGGCCACTCCTTTGGGCCCAAACACCTCAGCGGCTTTCTGGACATCCGTCCAAGGACCGACATGGAATAAGTCAATGGGTAGTTCGCTTAAAGGTTCCAATAAGGAATTCATATTCCCACAACAATGCCAATAATGTATACCGCCATGCAAATCTGAAACTTGCCTGATATATGGTTTTACAAATTTTGCAAATTGCTGTGAAGAAACCATTCTCACATTATCGCTGAACATCTCTGCTGGCATTAAGATTTCTTCGCCCAAGTATTGAGCGCGCTGTTTTGTCCATCTAATTCTGGATTCAGTAACATAGTCGAGCAATCGAAGGCATCCTTCCGTATTGGATGTCATAGATTTCATAAATTCTTCTTCGCCATATAACCAGGTTGCCATATCGAATGGATTGCGCAACCATTCCATAAATGTAACTGTAAACTCTCTTCCCTGGATCTGTTCACGCACATATTCGTAAAGTTGTTTGGCGTAAGCCATTGATTCGCCAGAATTAAAATCGGGATAGGATAATTTTTCGACCTCAGCAAGGTTCTCCAGATATGGTTTTTTAGGGAGGACAGCATCTTCATCATCCAGATATACAATCTCGACCCCACAAAGCGTGGCTTCAAAATATGCACTGCGGTAGAGAGGGATACTTAATAGAACCGGGACATCATCATTTATTTCATGAAAATGAAAAATCTCATGTTTGAGGTAATTTTCAAGATATACTGCCGGATCATGAAAATAATCTTTGACGCTGTATCCAAATATTGCCGACCTTAAAGTGGGTTCCATATTAACGACTAAAGGAATCTGCCCATTCCCAACATCCACTGATGCAGGCACTTCGCGCCACTTGTTATCTAAAGCGTGGTGATTTTGAATCTTCCATTTTTTTATATTTTCCTGGTTACGGGGATGAATGTAGCATTCTTCAACTTCATCCAACAATCGCTGAATTGTTTCTGACTTCATTTTTCTACCTCCCATGGTTAGTTTATAATCAGAAAAATAATATGTTTGTGAATTATGCAAGCGAATGAGTTATCCACTGCAATGAAATCCTTCTGGTCCCATCACATTCTCAAACTCCAAAGGTTCAATGCCCGTGTCATAAATCTCAATTCTTAACGGGCTAACGGTGTCTTTCTCTGCTTCACTCCAGTGATATGTGCCAGTACCACTAGGACAAATCGATGCAGCTACCAGCACATCCATTTCTGCGTAGAGCTCCACATAATCACCTTTTTTTGCATCACTGGGTAGCACTGGATGTGTTCCATCGTCTTCCCAATGCGTTTTAGTAAAAAAGTTAATATTATCATGCAAGTTACGCCAATCTAAACCAAAGGGTTTAATTGCCCGCTGAAGGTTACACCAGCAGTTGTATTTTTGAACAAACGGATGATCTTTGGTTCCCAACGCCCAGTACCAAAACGAGGGATTGCAATGGGATCCAAAGCAATAATGATGGTGGTCACCAGGATGATTTTTAACCGTTTCAACAGTGTCTTCAATAATCGTCATCATAGGTCGGAACATGGGCAAGTTGCTCCAGAGACGACTATAGGTGGATAGAAAGGGAGTTTCCCTGGTAAGTGTATATTGATCCCAGAAATGCTCCTCTGGATCGTTTGCGTTCCAGGCACAGAAATCCACAAGCTGAGCCTGTTCCGCACAAACAATACGTGTGGACTGACCTTTCTTTACAACCCAGGCTTTTCCACGTTCTTCTAGATCGATGATGAACTCATCGACTTTAATAAAATTGGGACGATCAGCACGAAGATCTTCGTAAAACTTTTTGGGCAACGGTGGCATCGGGTGTTTCCAAGACATAATATTTCTCCTTTCTCTTTCCTAAAATCAAATAACAATTCATTTCCTACAAAACCCATTATAGATGTAATATATGCATGTAAAG
>CAYLKT010000129.1:0-3405 GCA_964384305.1 uncultured Thermoplasmatales archaeon
TCCGGCTAAGCCCATATATATGAAAAATATTATAAGAACTCGATAGATTATATTGATGCTATAACAAAAGGGTGGGAAAATGGAGAGAGAAAAACTATTGACGATTTTGATGGGAATCGTAGTGATAATGACCTTTTTTAATACATATTCACTTCTATACCTTTCTGATAGAATAAACATCATTGCTGGAGATACTAATAATCAATTGGAAGCAAATGAATCATCACCATTCAGTACCGATGATGATGCAATAATGGGTTCAGAGGATGCACCTGTAACAATAATTGAATTTAGTGATTTCGAATGCTATTATTGTGGGAAATTTTATACGGAGACTTTGCCACAACTAAAGACAAACTATATTGATACAGGCAAAGTAAGATTTGTTTATCGTGATTATCCTTTAGCCATGCACCAGAATGCACAGAAAGCTGCTGAAGCTGCAGAATGTGCAGGGGAACAGGGCAAATTCTGGGAATATCATAATAAACTTCTGGAAAATCAAAATGCATTAGATAACGAAAGCCTCAAACAGTATGCAAAAGATTTGGGATTAAATGAAGCACAGTTTAATACGTGTCTAGACTCTGGAGAAATGACATCTGAAGTTCAAAAGGATTTTTCAGACGGTGCAAGTTATGGAGTTACCGGAACCCCAACATTTTTTATAAATGATCAAAAGTTAGTAGGTGCAAAACCTTATAGCTCTTTTGAAAGTGCAATAGAAGCAGAGTTGAATAAATAAAATAGATAAATTCTATACTTTGAGAATAAAACATTACAGGGATCAATCGATATTTACTTTATATCCTTCCCCTGGCTTCTTTTTCTCTTTCCTTTTAACTACAACGTCAAGTACTCCGTTTTTGTATGTAGCTTTTGTTGTCTTTGAGTTTACACCACAGGGGAGAATCAAATTTTTGTGATATTTTCTTTTGGGATTATCCACGGTAATTTCAAGGGTATCTCCAGTAACATTAAGATCTATATCTTCCTTTTCAACACCTGGCATTTCAACAGTTACTGCAACCTCTTCGTCACCTTCGATAATATCTGTTAAAGGTTCACGTTCTTCTGATATTGTTGGTTCTCCTTTAGGACTCTTGATTGCTCTATCCCCAAAATCCTCGATATGCGGCTTTCCATCGGAGCCGAATTGAACTTTAAACCCGTGTACAATGGGCTTTCCCGGTTGAGCGGTTGAAAACATCTTCATCATTTCTTCTGCCATTCTTTTTACGTCATCCATTATGCGATCATCTTCAAAAATATCTTTTATAAAATCATCGTCAAAACCAAAAGTATCAAACGGATTTTTTCGTCTCCTTCTCTTTTTATCTTCATCAAATGGATCCATTTTTTGCCTCCCTTACTAGTTATAGAAACTTGTATTTAATTTTTGCGGCAAATCAGCCCTTGACTTCTTCATTAAACTCTTCTAGTAACCTTCTTGCTTTTCTACTTAATCTCTTGGGTGTTTTCAAGCGAATCTCAACAAATAAGTCCCCATAACCGCCTCTGCCGTTTAATCCAGGCATACCTTTTCCTTTAATTCTTATTATCTCGCCGTTTTGGGTTCCCTCAGGAATCCTTAATTTCTCGTAATTACTATCAATTGTTTTAACTTCAGTTTTTGCCCCAAGAGATGCTTCAGAAAAGTAGATTTCTTTCATCATGTAAATATCTTTTCCCCTTCTCTTGAACCTTGGATGTCTTTTTACATGTATTACCACATAAAGATCCCCAGTTCCACCAGGCCCTGTTTCACCTTCGCCAGCAAGTTTTATCTGTGACCCATCATCAACGCCTTTTGGGATTTTAATTTCTATTGTTCTTGTCTTTTGAACTTTTCCTGAACCTCTGCATTTCGGACAAGGATTACTAATAACCATACCCTGGCCGCCACATTTGTTACATGTTGTTACTTGTGTAAACATACCAAATGCCGTTCTTCGAGAAATTTTCATTTGTCCTGTTCCATTGCATTGAGGACATTTTTTTGGAGAAGTTCCGGGTTTTGCACCAGAACCTTTGCAGTTGTCACATATCTCAGTCCTTGGAAATCTAATTTCAACGCTCTTACCAAAATAGGCATCTTCGAGGCTGATCTCTACAGCATAACGTAAACTTGCTCCCCTAGAACGCCTGTAACTTTGACGCCCATAACCGCCGCCATGACCGAAAATATTGCTAAATATGTCCTCAAATCCTCCGCCAGTTCCAAAATCAAAGCCCATTCCGCGGAATATGTCGCTGAAATCTGCACCTCTGAAAATATCTTCTGAACTATACTGTTGATCTATCCCAGCATGACCATATTGATCGTACATCTGCCTTTTTTCATCATCATATAAAACTGCATATGCCTCAGAGATTTCTTTGAATTTTTCTTCTGCACCTTTCTCCTTATTTTTATCTGGATGATACTTTAATGCAAGTTTTCTATAAACTCTCTTAATCTCTTTTTTATCTGCATCTTTAGAGACACCAAGAATTTCGTAATAATCTTGTTTTGTTGACATAAATCCTTCTCTTACTTGAGGGGTAAAATAAAAACTAGTATTTCTTTTTTTACCTACATTATATTTAAATGAAGAGAGACACGAGGAAATTCATGAAATGAGTCATTATATCTCCAAAAATAAAGGAAAAAATAAATCCAACAAAGAGAGGAATCATAAACGGAATTTTTGGTGTTACCCATATCTCCTTTATTCCGTTTTTTTCAAACTCATCCAACTCTTCATCTATATCAAACTCTTTAGGCATTCTAACGAATTTTCTCTTTCCATCAACAATTTTTTCTAGCGGCCATACAAATTTTTCTCTTGCCAGTTCTATACTCATCCTATATCCTAAAGTACAATATGGAAATTCCATGTTTCTTTTTGCAATATTGTACATAATTAGACTTAATGGAATCACAAGGAATATTATTACAGAATTTGCAAGTACAACCCATGGAAATGGCATTATATCTATCCACATTGGAAAATCAAGTATAATGGGATAAAAAGGAACCAGTATTGCAAGAGCCATAAGCGCCTTTGCATCTGCTCCGCCAAAGATAAGTCCGAGTTGGAACAATGCATATACCAATCCTATAAAAATTGGTACAAACAACAAATATAACGGATTTTCAAATGGGACTGTGAAGTATTGTATTACTAAAAGGACGCCGCCAATTGATCCCATTGCAAGCCACAAGTAGTTTGATGCTCTTCTCGTTTTAATATCTGTATAAGAAGCATAACCAAGTATTATTATTCCTATAATCAGCCTTATGATATCAAGTGTCGTTCCTATCTCTAACATGGGTAACATAGAGGGTAACAAAATTCATTCATATTAAGGTAATGATGTATTATTTCCAATCATCCAAATCATAGATAAGAAATCCTTTTT